>NZ_JVLX01000014.1:0-42862 GCF_001070815.1 Streptococcus pseudopneumoniae
TCAATGGGTATCATCTCAGCCTAAAGCACCCCAAATGTCTTTATTATTTAATTACTGCACCAGTATAGCAAAAAATGAAAGCCCTAGCAAGATATTTGACTGAAAGATATATTTCTATAGTTTTTGATACATTTTCCCTCATTGAAACTTTTAAAACACAAGAAAAAACCTCCACACTTAGTGAAGGCAAGCTATTTTATCAATACAATTTTAAGTCACGAGGGTCAACTGGGAAAGTTGGGTTGTATGGGTTATGACGGAGTTTGAAGTGTTTGACATCTTCAATAGTCTGAGTTCCAGACAATTGCATGACTGTCTTCAATTCTGCATTCAAGTGTTCAAAGACTTGACGCACACCGACACTACCACCGAGAGCCAAGCCATAGATAACAGGGCGACCAATAGCTACCAAGTCTGCTCCTGAAGCCAAGGCTTTAAAGACGTGTTGACCACGACGAATACCTGAGTCAAAGACGATTGGCACGCGTTTATCAACTGCTTCTGCTACTTCTTGAAGTGAGTCAAAGGCAGCTGGTCCACCGTCAATTTGGCGACCACCGTGGTTAGTCACCCAGATACCAGAAGCTCCCGCAGCAAGCGAACGTTCAACGTCCTCACGGCATTGTGGTCCCTTGACATACACAGGAAGTCCTGAGTATTCAGCGATAAATTCTACATCACGTGGAGACAAGCGTTGTTTAGCTGATTTGTAAACAAAGTCCATTGATTTTCCAGCACCTTCTGGCAGGTATTCTTCAACAATCGGCATGCCAACTGGGAAGACAAAACCATTACGTTTGTCCACCTCACGATTGCCCCCTACAGTCGCATCTGCCGTCAAGACAATCGCTTTATAACCTTCAGCCTTCACACGGTCCATGATGTGGCGGTTGATTCCATCATCTTTACTAAAGTAAAATTGGAACCAATGAGGTGTCCCTTGAAGGGCTTCCGTAATTTCTGGAAGATCTACAGTAGAGTAAGAGCTGGTTGTATAGAGGGAACCAAACTCATGCACACCACGCGCAGTCGCCACTTCACCTTGTTCATTTGCCAATTTATGAGCCGCGACAGGTGCCATGATGATTGGTGAAGACAATTTTTCACCTGCAAATTCAATCTCTGTACTTGGATTTTCTACATTGCAAAGCGTATGCGGAACAATGAGCTTGTGGTTAAAGGCACGGATATTCTCACGTAAAGTGAAAGTATCTTCCGCCCCACTAGCGATATAGCCAAATGCTGCTTTAGGAATGACTTGTTGCGCCATTGGCTCCAAATCATAGGTATTGATGAAGTCTACATGACCTTCTGCATTGCTTGTTTTGTATGACATAAAATGCCCTCCTTGATAAGTAAGCGTTTACTTTGTATATTACAAAAATATCATAACTCTTTTTTCAAAACTTTTCAAATATTTTGTTTGGAAATTTCATACTTTCAATCATTTTACAAAGATAATTAAAAATGATAAACTTTCTTAAGTTATGGAAATTCAAATAATCTTTTCATTTTCTAGTATAAAAAAGAAATCAGGTAATCCTAGTGACTACCTGATTTTCTATGTTTTAGGCATTTTGCCAATTTTCTTGGTCTTCTTTAAATCGTTTTAGGAGATCTAAGCCTTCTGGTGTGATGTAACCTTCTTCTTGAGCTAGGTGAATGAGTTCACTGTAGTTAGAAAGTGTTAACAGCTTAACACCAGCATCTGCAAAGTTTTTGTCTGCTTTTGGCAATTGGTAGCTGAAAATCGCTACAACTCCAAGCACATCTGCTCCTTCTCGCTTTGCTGCTGCTACTGCTTCAAGAACAGAACCACCAGTTGAAATGAGGTCTTCAACCACTACCATTTTTTGACCTTGAGCTACGCGACCTTCGATTTGATTACCTGCTCCGTGGTCTTTTGGTTTGCTACGGATATAGGCAAATGGCAGATTCATCTTGTCAGCAATGATAGCTCCGTGTGGAATCCCAGCTGTCGCAGTTCCTGCAATCACTTCAACCTCAGGAAAGGCTTCTTTGATAGCATCTACAAAACCATTTTCAATGAGAGTACGAGTTTCTGGATAGGCAAGAGTCACACGGTTATCCGTATAAATGGGTGACTTGATACCAGATGCCCAAGTGAAAGGCACCTCTGGTTTGAGGTAAACGGCTTGGATTTTCAAGAGGTGGCTAGCGATATCTTTAGCAAGTGTCATGGTCTTCTCCTTTTATTTTTATAATCTATTTCTTTAATTCTAGTCTTGGTTCCATTCATCCTTGATGGCATGATAAGCTGCAACAGGATCCTCAGCTTGGGTAATGGGACGTCCCACTACGATATAGTCACTACCGATTTGATAGGCATCTGCTGGCGTCATGACTCGTTTTTGATCTCCAACCGCAGCTCCCTGAGGACGAATTCCTGGTGTTAGACAGATAAAATCTGGATTGGTGGCCTTTTTGATAACTTGCACTTCTTGAGCCGAGCAAACGACACCATCTAACCCAGCTTCAGCCGTCTTCTTAGCATAGTGAATGACAGACTCCTGCAGGCTGGTTTGGATATTCTGAAAATCCTGCATCTGGGCTTCCGATGTTGATGTCAGTTGCGTGACTGCGATCAATTTGGCTTGACTTCCAAGACCTTCACGCGCAGCCTTCATCATCTCTACACCCCCAGCAGCATGAACATTTGTCATATCCACACCAAGCTGAGACAGGACCTTCATAGCTGATTTGACAGTATTGGGAATGTCATGCAGCTTGAGATCCAAAAAGACACTGTGCCCCAGGCCTTTCAAGTAGGACACAATCTCAGGCCCCGTTGCGTAATAAAGCTCCATCCCTACCTTAAGATAAAGGCTTTCTTCTGCTGGAAAAAGAGCTAAGAATTCCTTGACCGCCTCAAAACTAGGAAAATCAAGAGCAATAACTGGACGATGTTCTCGCATAGGTTTCTCCTTTTACCTTTGCTAGTGAGAGAGTCTGGCCACAAGAAGCCACGAAAAAAGGAACCTGCCAACAGCAAGGTTCCACGAAAAATGGGTAGTCTCCACCCTTTCACCGTCTAACCTTAGCTGCCTCTCTGGACTGCTTTAAAGGTTTTTTACTATTCTATTATTTCTACTAGCACTTGTCAAGTAAAAACATGTTCACTAAAGAATTATAGGAAAAAAGCTAAACCTAGCGACGCGATGAACGCTGACTTGTTTGGTTTTGATTGCCCTCTTCCTCCAGCTTTTTCCTTTCCTCTTCTAGTTTATTCTGCTGTTCTTCCAGTCTTTTCTTCTCTTCCTCTTTCTGTTTCTTCTCAGCTTCCTTAGCCTCTTGTTTGGCTTTTTCCTCAGCCTCCATAATTAATTTATCCGCCACAGTGTAACTGTAAATTCCAGCTTCCATGTCAATCACACTCGGTTCTGACAACTGTGGCTTAATCTTACTATAGTAAGGTAGTTTCTTACTCATTTCAGATAGAGGAACCAAGACCTCGTCCGAATCATTCATAGTCAATCGAATTAAATCAGAAGTCACCTTGCTTGGGGCTAGTTCCACCTTTTGGATAGCAGCCTTGAGTTCGGGGCTAATTTGAGCAAGTTCTGACGTAAAAGTTTTGATTTGTTCGCTATCATTAAAGAGAACAGATAAATAAGTTTCTGGCAGACTAACCAAGCTCACAGAACTGGTCTCAAGCTGACCACTGGAAAGAATAGGATAATGATTTTCACCAGAAACATAGTAGGCCACAATATCATATTCCTTGACCTTGATAGTGAACTTGGTTGGAAATTGATAGACAAGCTGAGCTGATTCAACCCAATAATTAGACTTGATTTGTTCCTCATATTTTGCCTTGTCTAGCAGAAGGTTAATCGTATAATCCGAATCCTGAATGCCTGAAGCCTGTCGAATATCATCAGCTGTAGTTTGCACTGTTCCCTCAACACGAATATCCTTCATAGTCGCATAAGGACTGAGCAAGTAAGCAGAGGCAATCAATAAAAGCAGACTGAGAAACAAAATCGAGATAGCCCGCCAGATATGAACTCCTGGAATTTTCAGTTTGACCGGTTTTTCCTTTACAGTCTTTTTCTCTATTTTTTTATCCTGTTTATTCTGTTTCTTTGGTTCTTTGGATTTTGGTTCTTTTTTGGCTACTTCTTTTTTGGCGTCTTCTGATTTTTCTACTTTTTCCTTAGCGTCTTCCTTATCTGATTCTGAATCTTTTGGTTCAGACTCACTCTCTTTGTCTTCAGTTTCATCTGATTTTTCAGATTTTGAAGCCATTCGAGCTTGTCTTTCCTTTTCCTTCTCCTCAGCTAGGGCCGCCTCTTCTTCAGCCTTCTTTTTTAGGTATTCTTGGTTTCGTTTCTGCCATTCTGATAACTCTTTAAATTCTTCGAGGATTTCTTTGCCCTCATTTTTCTTATCTTTTGACATTTACTTTCCTTATGATAAATCTTTTTTCAATAATTGATAAAAATCTGCAAGAGATTTCAATTCCTTAGAAGCCTTCATCTTAGCTTGGTATTCTTCCTTGTGGCTTAGTAAGTGAGAAAGTTTCTCTTCCAAACTATCCAAGGTCAAATCGCTTTCTTGAAGCTCTTCTGCATAGCCTTTCTTAACAAAGTAAGCCGCATTTTCTATCTGGTCACCACGACTAGCTTCCCGACCAAGTGGCACAATGACATGTAATTTTACCATGGCCAAGAGCTCAAAAATCGTATTGGCACCACCACGTGTCACAACAATATCAGCCAATTCCATCAAGGGTTGATAGAGATTGGTCACATAGTCAACACGAAAGAGATTTTGGCTCAACTCGTTCAGGCTAGAATCTCCAGTTAGATTGATAATATTGTAGCGCTCTGTCAGCTCTTTCTTATGGTCTGTCACCAATTGGTTAAAGACACGAGCACCTGCAGAACCACCGACAAACAATACAGTTGGCAATTTGGGATTAAAGTGGGTTTGAATATCTACCAATTCATCGGGTTCTGGATTTTTTTGATCTGAAACCTTGGTCACTGCTCCCACATGCTCGACCTTAGACAAACTTGAAGCTTGCTCAAAGGTTGAATACATCTTCGTCGCAAATTTATAGGCAATTTTATTGGCCAAGCCCATAGACAGGTCAGATTCATGAATAAAGACAGGCACTCCTGAAACACGTGCTGCGATAACAGGCGGCACAGAGACAAAGCCTCCCTTTGAAAAAAGTGCTTGTGGACGAAGTCGCAACATGATAAAGAGAGATTGGACAATTCCCCAACCAACTTTGAAGACATCTAGCATATTTTGCCAAGAGAAATAACGACGCAATTTTCCAGTCGCAATGGAATGGAAGGTGACATCCAAACCTGATTTAAGGATTTCTTGGTGTTCGATGCCACGTTTATCTCCGATATAGTGGACTTCCCAGCCATCTTCGATGAACTTGGGCATCAACAAAAGGTTGAGGGTAACGTGTCCAACCGTCCCCCCACCTGTAAAGACAATTTTTTTCATATTATTCCTTTAACTCCGCTACTGTGTCGATAAAGAGGTCGCCACGTACTTCAAAGTTAGCATACATATCCCAGCTGGCATTGGCAGGACTGAGAAGGACTACATCTCCTTGAGTCGCAAGTTCATAGGCTTTGCGGGTCGCATCTGCAATATCAATCGCATCCACATATGCCACACCAGCCTTGTCTGCTGCCCGTTTGACACGTTCTGCAGATTGACCCAGGATGACCATCTTCTTAAGTCCAGTAATATCTGGAACCAATTCGTCAAACTCATTGCCACGGTCCAAACCACCTGCAATCAAAATGACCTTGCTGTTGTCAAATCCTGACAAGGCTTTTTGAGTAGCCAAGATATTGGTTGACTTGCTATCATTATAAAATTTGACACCCTTGATTTCATCCACAAACTGGAGACGGTGTTTGACACCACCAAAGGCTGAAAGAGTTTCTTTAATAGTTTGATTGTCTACACCGCGAAGCTTGGCTACAGCAATCGTCGCAAGCGCATTTTCCACATTGTGGCTACCTGGAACTCCGATTTCGCTAGCTGCCATGACCACTACTCCACGGAAATAGAGCTGACCATCTTCCAGATAAGCTCCATCAACCTTTTCCTGTGTTGAGAATGGTACAACAGTAGCTTGTGTTTTTCTTGCCAATTCTTTTGCCAAGTCTTGGTTAAAGTTCAAGACAAGGAAATCAGCCGCTGTCATCTTGTTCTGGATATTCCACTTGGCTGCTACATATTCCTCAAATGAACCATGATAATCGATATGAGTTGGCATGAGGTTGGTAATAACCGCAATCTCTGGATGGAATTCTTGAACGCCCATGAGTTGGAAAGAAGAAAGTTCCATGACAAGCGTGTCCTTATCTGTCGCAGTTTGAGCCACTTGACTGGCTGGATAGCCGATATTTCCTGATAAAAGACCATGTTGCCCAGCAGCAGTCAAAACTTCCCCAATCATAGTCGTTGTGGTTGTTTTACCATTTGAACCAGTAATACCAACAATCGGTGCTTCTGAAATCAAGTAAGCCAATTCCACTTCAGTCAAGACTGGAATTCCCTTGGCCAATGCCTTTTCAATCATGGGATTGCTGTATGGGATACCTGGATTTTTCACCATAAGAGCAAACTCTTCGTCCAAGAGTTCCAAAGGATGGCCACCTGTGATAACCTTGATCCCTTCTTCCAACAAACTTTGCGCAGCTGGATTGTCCTCGAATGGTTTCCCGTCATTTACTGTCACAATAGCACCTAGCTTGTCCAACAAACGAGCTGCAGATTCACCAGACTTGGCCAAACCTAAAACAAGGACTTTCTTATTTTTAAATTGATCTATTACTTTCATGTCTCGAACTCCATTTCTACTTCTACTATTTTACCATTTTTATGGAAATAAAAAAGCCACAAAGTGTGTTTGTGACTCTTTCTTCTAACTGAATCTTGCTATATCATATATGTGATAAATCGGTAACTCGAATAACTTGGTCCACTTGTTCCCAAATCAGAGGATTGTGGGTCGCAATAATAATAGTCCGATTCGGATTTTTTAAAGATTCTAGGATAGAAAGTAATTCCTCAGAGTTTTTGGGGTCTAAGGAAGCGGTTGGTTCATCTGCGAGAATCAAAGGTGGATCCTTTAAAATTATCTTCGCTAGTGCAACACGTTGTGCTTCTCCTCCTGATAATTCAAAGATAGGTTGCTTCAGGTCTAAATAAGAGAGGTTTACACGGTTTAGAGCTTGTTTCATCAAAGAGATTTTCTCTTTTTCTTTCAACTTTTTACCAACTAAACCCAGATTGAGATTCTCTTTGACGGTTTGGCTTTCAATTAAGCCAAAATCTTGAAATAGGTATCCTAAGTAATCTCTAAAGAAAACAGAAGGCTTGATGTCCTTAAGAGAAGTACCATCATAGATGATTTGCCCTTTGTCATATGGCTCTAATCGTCCAATCATATTCAAGAGTGTTGTCTTACCACAGCCACTTGTACCGATTAAGGCATAAATTTTCCCACCTTCAAAATGAAGATTTGTATCTGAAAATAGCTGACGGCTTCCAAATTTTTTAGATATATTCTTTAGTTCAATCATCCTATTTTCCTTTCATAATTGTCATAGAAACACGAGATTCTTTATGAGCTTGACGGTAAAGCGTCAAAACTGCACTAGCTAGAAAGACTAATAAAGTGAGCAAGCCAATCACCAAGTCTCGACTGCTTAAAATAAAGAGACTAGCACCAAATACAAAACTGGCAAATTGGCTAACCATATACTGAGCATGTGTTTCAAAAAATCGTAAACCTGAAATTCGTTTAATCAAGATATCTCGGCGGAATTGCTCGAAATATAGAAGATTGACAGAATAAAAGAGTAATAAGGAACTGGCTATCCCAACAATAGCTCCTAGGATTAAAGTTGCTGTTTCAGTTTGCACTTCATTATAACGAGTTAGATAAACACTTCTTCCTTCTTTAAGATAGGATACTTGCTCATAAATTCCAGCTTTCTTCAAGAGTTCTAGCCCACTCTCATATCCTTTGATAAAGAGTTGTTTTCCAGCATTGATAGACCAAATAGATTTGGAAATGATACTATCACCTGTAGCTGTTGGAGTAAATACAACTAAAATCGGATCGGTTAGGTACTGGATGGATACTGGGCTTTCACCGTTATTATAAACAAACCGCTTTTCTCCAGTTGGAAGATAGCTAACAATCGCTCTCATTTCATACTCTAAAGGAGCACTTGCCTCCTCACCAGATTTTCCATAATAACTCAATTTTTCTTCAAAAACTTTCTTAAGTTCTACTTCTCGAGAGCGCAAATGTTCTGGGAGCAAGAGGATAAACTCACCTTTTTGGAGATGGGCTAACTTCTGTTTGGTCTCAGCATCTACCACGACCTTTTCCTTGTCCAAATAACTGGTACTAACATAGAGCGCATTAGCATTTGGACTATAGGTATCCAGTGTCTCTCCCTGTTCATTTTTTCCTTGTGGATTGGCAAAATGGAACAGATTATCCTTTACATAAAGGGCTTGTTCTTCTTCGATTGCTTCCTTGGCAAAAGCATACCACTTATTCTGATTTTCTGTATCTTTTCCTCTATCACCTAAGCCAAAAGAAATTTGATAATAGTCTGCTCTATCCTGCCATGCTTGTTTTGAAATTTCAAGTTCTTTCAATCGTTGGTAAGACGTCAAACCTGTCTTAACAGCGTAGCCTACTGTAAAAACAGCTACTAACTGACACAATAGGGTTAAAGCCATCAGGCGTTTAAGGGGTAATCTTCCCTTGATAACGGGAACTAATGCTTTATAACTCAAACTCATTAGATAAAGGAGCATTAGTAAAATTGAAATCCCCAATAAAAACAAAAGATAGAAACTAATCCCAAAACCATAGGTGGCTAACAAGATAGGATAAAACAAACCTTGACTAAAAAGAACGACTCCCCCACCTAGGAAGGAAAGGAGGGCTGATAGAAGGAGCCATTTGATATCAGTAGATAAAGAATGCCTCATGATGGATAAGAGAGTCTGACCAGAAAAGAGTTTTATACCTGCAGCTCTCATTTCCTTAATCCGAGTGATAATCACTAGAGCAAAGAAAGATAAGCCAAATATTGCTAAACTAATTAAAATAAGGGGAATTAGTAACATTCTAAAAGCAAGAGAATAGGGCGGTGTCTTTCGGTCAGGAATTGCTTTATAACCCAAATCTCCTAATTTATCGGCAAGCTTTTCTTTCGTCAAGGAGCCTGACAAAAGGAGATAACTATTTAGCGGATCACTACGTTCACGACTTTCTTGGCTAGCTTCTTGGAATTCTTTTGGTAAAGTTCCCTGACCATAAGTTGCATAAGTAAAGTGAGTCGTCCCATCCTTACTCGGCTCTACGATTCTTCTAGCTATTAAACTCTGTTCTGAGTTTACAAAATTCTCTAATTCCTTTTCAAATACCTCACGCGTCGGTTCCTGAGTATCTTTTTTGACACGAAGTAAAGAAACGGAATCATAGCTTGCAAATAAATATTGTGGCGCACGTAAGACAATAATCCAAGCAAAGAAAAAGCTGAGAAAAAAAGTTGATAATAATATGAATAGTTTCTTCATAGTAGACTCCTTGTATAAGAGAATAACCCTATAGAACAAAGATTTTATGTTTTATAAATTCTTAGAATTATTTTCCTAGTTTAATCCATTACACCCTGAGCACCAAGACAACAAATTTAATCCTTCCTCGTTTTGAAAACGATTTCTTATAACTTAAGTATATCACTTTCTATATAATCTATCAACATGTTTTACTAAAATATCATTAGTAATGAAGTTTTACAATTTCCTAAAAAATAGATGACCTTAGCGGATTTTATTCCAGTTTTCACCTTCATACTTTACAAGCAAAAGAGATGATGTTATAGTAAAAGGCAATTCAAACTATTGTAAAATTTCTACAAAAAAAGAGAGCCAAAACTCTCTTTTTATCTTCTTTTACTTTTACTGACCGACATGAGGGTAATATCTCGCAAGCTAAAGTATGCTAGGAAGAGCATGGCGATTGCAATGAAAAATTCTGTCGGTAGCTGAAAGATTTGCAGAATTGACAACATGAGCAAAATCAAGAGTGCTACAAAAGCAAAGACGACAAGGACGATATTGACTGTCCCTTTAATGCTTTCTGGTGTCGCAAATACATAGAGTAGTAATAAGAGGAGTCCTATGATTAAATAAACCATTTTTATCTCTTTCTAGCTCTTATTCAGCTGATTTTTTCTTCTTGTTAGCTTTCTCACGCTCTGCCTTGTTAAGGATTTGTTTACGCAGACGGATAGACTCAGGAGTTACTTCCATGTACTCATCGTCGTTCAAGAACTCAAGAGACTCTTCAAGTGTCAAGATACGAGGAGTCTTGATAACAGCCGTTTGGTCCTTAGTAGCTGAACGGACGTTGGTCATTTGTTTAGCCTTAGTGATGTTAACTGTCAAGTCGTTTTCACGAGAGTTTTCACCGATAATCATTCCTTCGTAAACCTCAGTACCTGGGTTGACAAAGATCGTACCACGTTCTTCGATAGACATGATTGAGTAAGTTGTAGCCTTACCAGCATCGATAGAAACAAGGGCACCACGGTGACGACCACCAATTTCCCCTGGAATCAATGGCAAGTATTGGTCGAAGGTATGGTTCATGATACCGTAACCACGAGTCATTGACAAGAACTCAGTTGAGTATCCGATCAAACCACGCGCTGGAACAAGGAAGACCAAACGAGTTTGACCATTACCAGTTGAAATCATATCCAACATTTCACCTTTACGTTCAGAAAGGCTTTGGATAACAGATCCTTGGTATTCTTCTGGAGTGTCGATTTGAACACGTTCAAATGGTTCACATTTAACACCGTCGATTTCTTTTACGATAACTTCTGGACGAGATACTTGAAGTTCATAACCCTCACGACGCATTGTTTCGATAAGGATTGACAAGTGCAATTCTCCACGTCCTGAAACAGTCCATTTATCTGGTGAATCAGTTGGGTCAACACGAAGGGAAACGTCTGTTTGCAATTCTGCCTGCAAGCGTTCTTCCACCTTACGAGAAGTTACCCATTTACCTTCTTTACCAGCAAATGGTGAGTTGTTAACCAAGAAAGTCATTTGAAGAGTTGGCTCATCGATGTGTAGGATTGGAAGAGCCTCTACTGCATCTGTCGGAGTAATGGTTTCACCGACAAAGATATCTTCCATACCTGAAACGGCAATCAAGTCACCTGCTTTGGCTTCTTGAATTTCACGACGTTCCAAACCAAAGAAACCAAAGAGTTTTGTAACACGGAAGTTTTTAGTTGTACCATCAAGTTTAGAAAGGGTAACTTGGTCCCCAACTTTAACAGTACCACGGAAGACACGACCGATACCGATACGACCAACGAAGTCATTGTAGTCCAAAAGTGATACTTGGAACTGCAAAGGCTCATCTGAGTTATCTACTGGAGCTGGGATATGGTCAATAATCGTGTCAAAGATTGGTGCCATAGTAGCTTCTTGGTCAGCTGGGTCATCTGACAATGAAGAAGTTCCGTTGATCGCTGAAGCATAAACCACTGGGAAGTCAAGCTGGTCGTCATCTGCACCAAGCTCAATGAAAAGTTCCAAGACTTCGTCCACTACTTCTGCTGGACGAGCTGATGGTTTATCGATTTTGTTAACAACCACGATTGGGACAAGGTCTTGTTCCAAGGCTTTTTTCAATACGAAACGAGTCTGTGGCATTGTTCCTTCGTAGGCATCCACTACCAAGACAACACCGTCAACCATTTTCATGATACGCTCAACTTCTCCACCGAAGTCCGCGTGTCCTGGTGTGTCCATGATGTTGATACGAGTTCCGTTGTAGGCAACGGCTGTATTTTTAGCAAGGATGGTAATTCCACGCTCTTTCTCGATATCGTTTGAGTCCATAGCACGCTCTGCCAATTCAGTACGTGCATCAAGCGTTTCTGATTGTTTCAATAATTCGTCAACGAGGGTTGTTTTACCGTGGTCAACGTGGGCGATAATCGCAATGTTACGGATATCTTCTCTTAATTTTGTCATGATTTCCTCTATAATATTCAAAATTTATTTTCTAACTGAACGATTATACCATAATTTCAAGTAAATAACATAATTCAAGCAAGTGTAAATGTTTTCACTCCGCTTTTCTTTTCACGTCAGGTCTTTTCAAAGCAAGCGACTTATGATAAGATAGGCACAGTATGCGTTTAGATAATTTATTAGCTCAAGAAAAAGTTAGCCGAAAGACCATGAAACAAGCCTTACTCAAAGAGGAAATTCTAGTCGATGGTCGCCCAGCCCGCTCCCTAGCTCAAAATATTGATACAGGACTACAAGAACTCCTTTTTCAGGACCAAATCATTCAAGGCTATGAGCATACCTACCTTATGCTTCATAAGCCTGCTGGTGTCGTTACAGCCAACAAAGACAAGGAACTTCCGACCGTCATGGACCTCCTTCCGCCTGACATCCAGTCTGACAAGCTCTATGCCGTCGGCCGACTGGACCGAGATACGACAGGACTCCTCCTCTTGACCGATAACGGTCCCTTGGGCTTTCAGCTCCTACATCCCCAGTATCATGTCGATAAGACTTATCATGTTGAGGTTAATGGACTTCTAACACCTGACCATGTCCAAGCCTTTCAAAAGGGAATTGTCTTTTTAGATGGTACTGTCTGTAAACCTGCAAGACTAGAGATTCTTTCTGCAAGTCCTTCCCTCAGTCAAGCCTCTATCACTATTTCAGAAGGGAAATTTCACCAGGTTAAGAAAATGTTCCTCTCGGTTGGTGTCAAAGTAACCTCCCTCAAACGCACCCATTTTGGGCCTTGGAACTTGGATGATAATCTTCAAGAAGGAGACTACCGCCCCCTCAACTCAGAAGAGCTGACAAGCATTCGTGACTTTCTAAGAAAAAGTGGTTAAAAAATGAGCTCGGAAACATCCAAGCTCGTTTTCTTATTTCTCAACTTTGACTTTCCCTTTCCAAGAATCCAAACCATAAGAAAGGATATAAATCTCAGAAAAACCTTGTTTTTTCAAGTAAAGGGCTGCATTTGTGACACGTTGCGCACGTTGGTTTTCGTAAAGAAGGACAGGTTTATCCTTACGAAGAGCTGCAAGACTAGTCTTCAACTGACTTGAAGGAATATTGCGGGCACCAAGGATATGTTTTCTGTGGAATTCAGCAGGATCGCGCAAATCAATCAATTGACCCGTACGAATCAAGGCTTCAAACTCCTCATTGTCCACAATTTTAGCCGCACGGCGAATACGAAGATAGTTAAAGCCCATCCACGCCAACATTGCTAGTATAAGTGCCCACAAAATCCAAGTAACCATTAGTTCATTTCTCCATTTTTCTCAATATAATCCAATTCTACCTTGTGCTCTCTGCGAAGAACCGCTTCTGCTTCTAGATAGTCTAATTTGTCCATCAACCCTGCATCGTAAATCCGAGAGAGTTCCAACTTCATCAGTTCAATATCATATAAGCGTTTTCCCATATAAACAATAATACCAAATCGTTTGAGGAATTGCTGCACATCATAGAATGTTTTCATAAGACTCATTCTAGCAAAATTTTGTGTTTTTTTCAAGAAGATACTCACACAATGCCCCTGATTTTCCTATCTTCTTTGGCGATTCTGACGCAAGTGTGGTACAATAAAAACATGAGAATTCAACAATTACACTATATTATCAAAATCGTCGAAACTGGCTCCATGAATGAGGCAGCTAAGCAACTCTTTATCACCCAACCGAGTCTTTCCAATGCTGTGAGAGATTTGGAAAATGAAATGGGCATTGAAATTTTTATCCGCAATCCCAAGGGGATCACCTTGACCCGTGATGGGATGGAATTTCTCTCTTATGCCCGTCAGGTTGTCGAGCAAACTCAGCTTCTAGAAGAACGCTATAAAAATCCTGTTGCCCACCGCGAACTCTTTAGCGTTTCGTCTCAACACTATGCCTTCGTTGTCAACGCTTTCGTCTCTCTGCTCAAGAAAAGCGATATGGAAAAATACGAGCTTTTTCTTCGTGAAACTCGGACTTGGGAAATTATCGACGACGTCAAGAACTTCCGTAGTGAGGTCGGTGTCCTATTTTTGAACAGCTACAACCGTGATGTTTTAACCAAGATGCTGGATGACAATCACCTGCTGGCTCACCATCTCTTCACAGCGCAACCGCATATCTTTGTCAGCAAGACTAATCCTCTGGCAAAGAAAGACAAGGTCAAACTGTCTGATTTGGAAAACTTCCCTTACCTCAGCTATGACCAGGGGACGCACAACTCCTTCTACTTCTCAGAGGAAATCCTTTCCCAAGAACACCACAAAAAATCCATCGTGGTTAGTGACCGTGCCACCCTCTTTAATCTCTTGATTGGTTTGGATGGTTATACCATTGCGACAGGGATTTTGAACAGCAATCTTAACGGAGATAACATCGTTTCCATCCCACTGGACATTGACGACCCAATTGAGCTAGTCTATATCCAGCATGAAAAAACCAGCCTATCTAAGATGGGCGAACGCTTTATCGACTATCTACTAGAAGAAGTCCAGTTTGATAGTTGAGAAATAAAAAGAACCAATATGTAGGCCAGCAACAACCTACGCATTGGTTCTTTTTATTTATAATTAAAAGTCTCCCCTGCCAACTTATCAGCTAGCTTGGGAAAGAGAGTATAAAACTTATGGGCTAGGTTCAACAAAATCGGAAGATTGAGTTCCCGTTTGTTTTTTCCAATAATCTTAACAATCTTTTTAGCCACTACATCTGCCTCTAAAAGGAAGCGGTCAACCGACTTGAGATAGATTCCATCTGGGTCGGCTTGGTCAAAAAATCCTGTGCGGATTGGTCCTGGATTGACCGTCGTTACATAAACACCGTAAGACATGAGTTCGAGACGCAGAGCATTTGAAAACCCAATGGCCGCAAACTTAGTGGCTGAGTAGAGACTAGACTTGCCAGTAGCGATCAAACCTGCCATACTAACAATATTGATGATATGGCCTTTTTGACTTTCCTTCATTCGAGCCGCAAGGCGACGAGACAGATTCATTAGGGCAAAGGTATTGACCTCGAACATCTGATGAATATCTTGGTCGGAAATCTGGTCAAATTCCTCAAAAATCCCGTAACCAGCATTGTTAATTAAGACATCAATCTTGCCATAACGGAGATAGAGGTCAGTTACCAGAGATTCTAAGGCTGAGTCATCGGTAATATCGATTTCCATCAATTCTGCATGGGGATGATTTCCGTAGAGTTGGGCTAATTTTTCCTTATTTCTACCAAGCAAGATGAGTTGGTCATTTGGCAGAAGTTTAACCATTTCTTGGGCCAGGCCACCGCTAGCTCCAGTAATGAGAATAGTAGGCATACTTATCCTTTCTGTGACTGCTAGATTTCCACTTCCTCCAAGTCTTTGACCACATGGACATTTTCAAAAATGCTAGCAGCATCTTTCTTGAGCTTGCTGATATCTTTTGAGAGGAAACGGGCACTGATATGGTTAAGCAAGAGGCGTTTGGCACCTGCTTCTACCGCTACTTGTGCAGCTTGCATGTTAGTAGAGTGGCCATGGTTACGAGCAATTTTTTCATCACCCTTGCCATAAGTCGATTCATGGACAAGGACATCGGCATTGACAGCCAGACGCACACTAGCATTGGTTTTTCGGGTGTCACCCAGAATGGTGATAATCTTACCTGGACGTGGAGCTGAGATATAGTCTGCTGCCTTGATTTCAGTTCCATCTTCCAAAACAACATCCTGCCCGTTCTTGATTTTCCCAAAAAGTGGGCCAAATGGGACTCCAGCTGCCTTGAGCTTTTCAGCATCTAAAGTTCCTTCCAAGTCCTTTTGCATGACACGATAGCCAACGCAGAAAATAGTGTGGTCCAACTCCTCTGCATGCACAGTGAATTTATCGGTCTCAAGGATTTTCCCAAGGGAATCTTGGTCAAACTCATGGAAATGAATGCGGTAGGGCAGACGAGAACCTGACACACGAAGGCTGGTTAAGACAAATGACTTGATTCCCTGAGGTCCATAGATTTCCAAATCTGTCTGCTCTTCATTGGCCTGAAAGGCACGGCTAGAAAGGAAACCTGGCAAGCCAAAGATGTGGTCTCCATGTAGGTGGGTAATAAAGATTTTGCTGACCTTACGTGGTCGAATTGTGGTTTCCAGAATGCGATTTTGCGTACCTTCTCCACAGTCAAAGAGCCAGACTTCGTTAATCTCGTCCAAGAGTTTCAGGGCGAGACTGGAAACATTGCGGGCTTTAGAGGGCTGACCTGCCCCCGTTCCTAAAAATTGAATATCCATTCGATACTTTCTAATTAATCAATATATAACATGGCTGTGCGGTTTTCCGATCGGAAATAGCGCTTGCCAGTAAAAGCTCTAGCTTCTTGCAATAAATCCTCTTGACTGTAGGCTTTGAGACGTTTACGACCATCAGCCAAGCTTTCCAAATCAGTCAAAGCTGTGAGACTCTCCATGCTAACAACTTCCTCATCTACAACAGCCTTCATGTAAATCTTACCAGACTCTTCAAAGACCAGTTGATGGGGGAAAATTTGCGCAATTTCAAAAAGCAAGTCATCCGAAATCTTCTCTTCATTTTCAGAGAAAATCCGACCCAGACCCTCACTCTCATAACAAAAACCAAAGGATTTACCCGACAGATTAAGCCGAATAAAAGGCTTATTTTCTAGGGTGAAACTTGGCTCAGTATTGTAAAGATTCAGTTCCTGACTGAGTTCCGCAAAATAATCCGTCGCAGCCTCAGGACTTTTTTTCTGGTAGAGTTCTGCAAAATAAGCATTGACCACGCTAGGCGGAGGAGTGATCAGTGCCAACTGCTCTTGCTCTGTTTTACCAGCTAGAAGTTGATCCAGATAGACCTTATCCAGACTTGTATAGCCCCCATATTTTAGAGCCAAGGTTTTAATATCAGTCATAAAATTCCTCTAACCTCCATTTATTTTTCTCGGAAATGTAGCCTGTAATCACTTCGCCGTCTTCCTGATAATCACGTTCTTCAAGAATCGCAACACTTTCTAAATCATGAATCTTGTAGGACTTAGAAAAAGGCACGCGCAGGGTAAAAGATTCAAAAATCTCCTTGATTTTCTCTAAAAATAGTGCCTGCAAGTTCTCACGACTATCCTCAGACTTGGCAGAAATGAGGGCATAAGGCGTTTGGGTAGGCGTAAAATCCTCCACCAAATCCGCTTTATTATAAAGGGTCAGGCGAGGAATATCTTCCATGTCCAGGTCTTTCATGATGGACAGGACTGTTTTTTCATGCTCCTCATGGTAAGGATTGCTGGCATCGATCACATGAACCAGAAGGTCCACATGCTTGCTTTCTTCCAAGGTTGACTTGAAACTGGACACCAACTCTGTCGGCAAATCTTGAATAAAGCCAACTGTATCTGTCAAAGTTACTTGGAGATTGCCTCCCAGATGGATACTCTTAGTTGTCGCGTCCAAAGTCGCAAAGAGCTCGTCTGCTTCATACTGTGTCTTACTGGTCAAAGTGTTCATGATGGTTGATTTCCCAGCATTGGTGTAACCAATCAAACCAATCTTAAAGGTGCTGGACTCCAAACGTTTTTCTCTGACAGTCGCCCGATTTTTCTCAACCACCTTGAGCTGGCGCTCGATATCCGTAATTTGATTGCGAACACTACGACGATTCAGCTCCAGCTGGCTTTCACCAGGTCCACGGGAACCAATTCCCCCTGCCTGACGACTGAGCATAATTCCCTGACCAACCAAGCGAGGCAAGAGATATTTGAGCTGAGCTAGGTGAACTTGGAGCTTCCCTTCATGGCTTCGAGCTCGCATGGCAAAGATATCCAAAATCAACTGCATACGGTCAATGACCTTGACACCCAGAACTTCTTCTAAATTGACATTTTGCCGTGGAGTTAAACGGTTGTTGACGATGACAGTGGTAATTTCTTCTGCATCCACCATAAGCGCAATTTCTTCTAACTTACCAGAGCCGACGAAGGTCTTGGAATCATATTTTTCACGTTTTTGTCTGTAGCTATCTACAACGACTGCCCCTGCTGTTTTCGCTAAACTGGCCAATTCTTCCATAGAGAGATCAAAATTGTCCATGCCCTGCAATTCTACACCAATGAGCAGGACCCGTTCCTCTTTTTTCTCCGTTTCAATCATCTAAAAACTCCTCTATCTGGCTTAAAATGCGATCTTTTACACCAGTTTCTCCAATCTGATAAAAGGTCACCTGCATGCGATTACGGAACCAGGTCAACTGACGTTTGGCAAAACGACGAGTCGCCTGTTTGAGACTCTCACTAGCATCCTCCAAGGTCTGCTCTCCACGGAAGTAAGGAAAGAGTTCCTTGTAACCAATCCCTTTAGCAGCCTGCACATCTGGATAATGGTCAAACAACCACTTAGCTTCGTCTAGAAGTCCAGCTTCAAACATCAGGTCCACTCGGTGATTGATACGCTCATAAAGCTGACTGCGCTCATCGTCCAAGCAGATAATCAGCGGTTCATATAGACTCTCTTTATTTTCCAAATCCTGACCAAAATGGACAATTTCCAAGGCACGCATCGCACGACGACGATTAAACTGGGGAATCTCAAGGTCTGCTTGCTCCACCAAATGGGCTAATTCCTCATCTGAATATGGCTCCAAACTAGCTCGATAAGCTAAAATCTCCTCATGAGGAGTCTCACCACCTAGGTGGTAGCCTTCAAGCAAGCTCTGGATATAAAGCCCAGTCCCACCAGCAATAATAGCTAGCTTGCCACGGCTTTGAATATCCTCAATAGCCTTCTTAGCTTCTGAAACAAAATCAAAAGCCGAGTAAGACTCGGTTACCTCTCTAACATCGATTAAATGATGAGGAACAGCTGCCTGCTCTTCTGGACTAGCCTTAGCCGTCCCTATATCCAGACCTCGATAGACTTGCTGGCTATCTCCACTAACCACTTCGCCATTAAAACGCTTTGCAACTTCGATGGCAAGGGCTGTTTTTCCAACTGCAGTCGGTCCAACAATCACAATTATTTTTGTTTTCATCTTTTTTCCTTGAAAAATTCCCATTTTTTCGTTACTATTATTATAACACAAAAAGGTCAGTCAGAAAAATGTGACCTCTTGAGGGGGCTGGCTGATTAAGAAGATAAAGGAGGAAGACTCATGGCTAAAGGATTCGCTAAAGGTCTTGTAACAGGTGTCGCAGGAACTGTCGCTGCAGTCGCAGGTGCAGTATACGCATTTAAAAAGAAAGTGATCGAACCAGAAGAGCAAAAAGCAGCTTTCATCGAAGAAAACCGTAAAAAAGCAGCTCGTCGCCGCGTATCACGTTAAGAAACAAAAGAAGTTGGGATTTATTTTCTCAACTTCTTTTTTCTATTCTTTTAAATAGCTAGGTCAAACTTCAACTGTGGCTTGACAGGGTCATAATCCACCAACTCAAAGTCCTCTGCTTTAATATCAAAAAAATTGGTCTTATCTGGCACATTCAAGACCAAACGTGGTTGGCAGTTTGATGGCTCACGACGGAGCAATTCCTGAGCTTGTTCAAATTGATTGTCATAGATATGGAGATTGTTGATGAAGTAGAAGAACTTCCCAACCTTCCAGCCGAAATGCTTGGCAATCATCATTTGAAGAGCCACGTACTGCATAGCATTGATGTGGTGGGCCACCAACATGTCATTCGAACGCTGGGTCAAGGTCGCATCCAGATAGATTTCTCCATCTACACGGCGGACATCAAACATGGTCTGAAAGGCGCATGGGAGTAGTCCTTCTGTTTCTTCGAAAGCTTGGTAATCCCAGAGCGAAATGATATTGCGACGGTTCCAAGGGTTGACTTCCAACTGCTTGAGAAGCTTATTGATAATGTCGTGTTTCTTAACAACAGCACCATAGCGCTCACCAATGGTTCCCGTATTTCCCACTTCCCAGTCATTCCAGTAGTGAACATTGTACTTGTCATTGAGAACTTCTAGGCTATTAGACTGGTCTTGGTAGATCCAGAGAACTTCTTTGATAGCTGATTTGATTGCAATGGGACGCAAGGTTGTAATGGGGAATTCCCCCTTGGCCAAGTCATACTCTGCAAAGGCACCCGTTACGTACTTAGAGTTGGCAACTGTCCCATCCTTGTACTTGGGACGTGCTTGCTCTGAGAAAACACCTTCCTTTAGAATGCGTTCAATATTCTCTTTAAAAATCGTATCTGATTTTGTCATTTACTCTCACCTCATTTATTTCCTAACTAGTATAGCATAAAAAAAGAAAGGAGGAAAATCACTCGCTTCTGGAAAGCAATTTTCTCCTTTTTCTATTTTATTGCAATACAAGTGATGCTGCTCCGATAACTCCAGCGTCATTTCCTAGAGTTGCAAGAGCTAGTTTAGTAGTTGTGCGTACTTGTGGGAAGGTATTTTCATCGTAGACTTTTTGAACACCTTGTAGAAGGAATTCTCCCGCAGCTGATACACCACCACCGATAACGATTGTTGATGGGTTTAGGATTGAGCCAATGTTAGCACAAGCGATTCCCAAGTAACGTGAGAAGTTACGGTAAACGATCAAAGCAAGATCGTCTCCTTCTTTTGCCAAATCAAAGACAGTCTTAGCGGTTACTTCTTCTCCATTATCAATCAAGCGTTTCAAGGCTGCATCGCCTTCGTATTCATCTGCATATCGACGAGTCAAGTTGACAATCCCTGTTGCTGAAGCAACTGTCTCAAGGCAACCTTTCTTACCGCAAGTACATGCGATTGGTTGATCAAAGTCAACAGTGATATGACCAAGCTCACCTGCTGCACCAGCAACACCGTGAAGCAATTTGCCTTCAGCGACGATACCGCCACCAACACCAGTACCGAGTGTCATAAATACAACATCTGGTTGGTTATCACCAGCCCCCATCCAACGCTCACCAAGAGCAGCTACGTTGGCATCATTATCGATGAAGAATGGAATGCCCAAGGCTTTTTCAATTTTCTCTTTAATTGGTTGAAGGGTTTTCCAGTTCAAGTTGTAGGCACCAATAACAGTTCCTTTTTCACGGTCAACCACACCTGGTGATCCCATTCCAATACCTTGGAAGTCTGTTGCTGCCAATCCAAGCAAGTCCAAACGATGTTGAATAGACTCAATCATATCATCAACGATATGACTTCCCTCATCCAAAATGTTAGTCTTGATAGACCATTTTTCTTGGATTTCTCCTGCTGTTGTCAAGATTGCAAATTTGATAGAAGTTCCACCAAGGTCAATCCCAATAATCTTTTGACTCATCATATTCTCCTTTTTCATTTTGTAGTAATTGAAAATGCTTACAGTACTAGTATAACAAAATTCACTCATTTATGCAAAGGTTTGCATTAACTTTCTGGATTTTATTCTGACTTATGGTTTCCAGAGACCTGAAGCATCTACATAGTAACGTCCGCCATCAACTCGCTCATTCTTAGCCATTTTACCATCCGATTTCAAATAGTAATTTCCTTGCCATGCATTGCGAGCATAAGAACCATCTGATTTCAAGTAATACCAGGCTTGGTAAGAAGAGTCATAAACCCATTCACCTTGTGCCATTTTACCGTTTGATTTAAGGTAGTAAGCTCCTTGCCATGCATTCTTTGCATAAGATCCATCTGATTTCAAATAATACCAAGCTTGATAGGAAGTATCATAAATCCATTCGCTCTTTGCCATTTGACCATCCGCTTTCAGATAATAGCTTCCCTGCCATGCATTTTTTACTGGATTTCCATTTCCATCAAAATAGTACCAAGCACCATCCTTCTTAACCCAACCACTTGTTGTTGCTGAACTTGTATTATTTTGAGCCGCAGTTGATTGCTTGGCTTTGAAAGCACCTTTTGGGGCATTTTTCAATTCACAAGCCACACCATCATGATCACGGTCTAACTTGGCAGAATAACCAGGTTCTCCCTCATGAATATCGGAGTATCCATTCGCCCAAGCTTCTTTACAGTTAGAAAAATGAATGTTCTCTTCTGCTAACACAGGTTGTGAAAACAAGGCTAAAACTGGCAAGGTAGCCAGACTCATTTTTAAAAATAGACGTTTGTTCATTTCTTTCTCCCATAATTATGATATCGATTTCAATAGTATTTTATCAAACTTATTTCAGCAATTCAAGAGTCTCTGTCAGCTTATCCTTCGATTGATTCCGAACTTCTTTCCAAGACTCTGCTGACTGCCCTAACCCGTGTAAAAATACCAGTTTCATCTAGTTCTCCTCTAGGCTTAATTCATACAAGCCTCTCACTGCATTACAACCGTAAACAGCTTCTGCTTGAGCTAAGTCTTTTAAGGTCAAGACTTTCTCTTCTACCTGTCCTCTTTCCAGCAAATGCTGACGGTAAATTCCTGGTAAGATACCAAGTCTGATTGGCGGTGTATAGAGTTTCCCATCCATTTTCAAAACCAAATTTCCAATAGAAGTTTCAAGCAGTTCTCCTGACTTATTGTGGTAAATGATTTCTTGCCCCCCTAGGCTCAAATGCGGTCTATGAGTCGTTTTAAAATAGGTAAATGCTTGCTGTAAATCCGCTTCCTGAAGGCAAAGTTTGGCCTGACAAAAGCTTGGACTAAGGGGTGTTAAGGTTTGGCAACTGAATTCAATCTCTCCAGACTTGCTGAGAGAAATTCGCAAGCGGTAATCTTGATTAGCATCACAAGCCTGACACTCTTCCTCTATCTTTTGTCTTAAGTCTTCTGCATCAAAAGGAAAGGCAAAATAGCGACTAGCTTTTCTCAATCTTTCTATATGTTGATTCTCAAACAGCAAGTTCTTCTGGCTGATTTTTCCAGTTGTAATCAGTTGGAAGCGAGCTTGTTTACGATAAAGGACTGCCGCCTTTTGATGAACCTCTCGGTATTCAGATTCCCATGTGCTATCCCAAGTAATGCCTCCGCCTACTCCATAGATAGCTTTCCCTTGATGCAGTTGTATAGTCCGAATAGCGACATTGAAAATTCGTCGCCCATTTGGAAGCAAGAGACCAATCGTTCCACAGTAGACTCCACGCGGTTGAGGCTCCAAGTCCTTAATGATTTCCATGGTCGCAATTTTCGGTGCACCCGTTATGGAACCGCAAGGAAAGAGAGAGCGAAAAATGGTAACTAAATCAATATCTGCTCGCAACTGACTCTTGATAGTCGAAGTCATCTGCCAGACAGTCGAATATTGCTCCACTTGACACAGATGCTCCACGTGCTCACTCCCCACCTCAGAAATACGGTTCATATCATTGCGCAAGAGGTCCACGATCATCATATTTTCAGAGCGATTTTTGGGATCCTGCTCCAACCAACTAGCCTGCTCCAAGTCTTCTTGGTCAGTCATGCCACGCTGAGTCGTTCCCTTCATTGGTCGTGTTGTCAACTCGCGGTCATTTTGCTCAAAAAAGAGCTCTGGGCTCATGGAAATCACTGCCATCTCATCATGTTCCACATAGGCATTGTAGCCTGCCTCCTGCTCTACCACCATACGATTGTAGATGGCAAACGGATTGGCACTTAAGTCTTGCTTGAGTTGGACGGTGTAGTTGACCTGATAGGTGTCCCCCTGTCGCAAATGATGATGAATCTGAGCAATGGCTTTTTCATAGTCATCTGCAGATGTTACTTCCTGCCAATTTGAAGGCAAATCAACCTCATCATAAGTCAAGGGAATAGGGGAGGTCTCCACCCTATCATGAACAGTAAAGTAAAGTAAATACTCGTCCAATAAAGGTGCCTTGTGAACTGCTAGTTTCTCTTCAAAAGCAGGTGCAGCCTCGTAGCTGACATAGCCCACCACATAATAGCCTTGCTCCTGGTAGCTTTCCACTTGTGCCAGCAAATCTGCCACTTCTGCTACATTTCTCGTTTTTAACTCTTTGATAGGCTTGGTAAAAGTGTATCTCTCACCCAAAGCCCTAAAATCAATCACTGTTTTTCTATGCATATTTTAAGTATAGCATAAAAAGGTAGATTCAGACAAAACTGATCTACCTTTTATTATTCTATTATTCCAATCTACTATTTAGTGAACAAATCACCAGCAAATCCATCTGATTTCTGTAAGAGTTGTTTGTAAACTTTTTCTTTAAGTGCAACTGTTTGGTTTGAATTACCAGCTTTCAGGTCATTTTCAACCGCTTTGTTGAACAACTCTTGAAGTCTTGCATAAGTTGAAATTTTCTCACCATTAATTTCAATTTCAACAAAGCCTTTTTCACCTTTAGCTTTAACTTCCTTGAACCATTCTTTCTTCCACTCTTCTAGTGTGTGGAATTTACCACCAGACACTTTCTCAATGATAAAGTCATCACCAAGACCCGGTCTACCAGCTGCTTTAGATTCTTGTTTATACTTGTTAGAAGCGTAGCTAACAAATCCATTAACATATCCGAAGTAACCCCACATACGGAATGTATTATGTTTGAACGAGATTGAACCAACAGCACTTTGACTTGTGTTACCACCGTAAATACCTGCCATCATATTTACTGTTTGATACGCAGTATCGAAACCTTCAGCACGATAACGTCCATTCCCTGGCATACCGTGTTTTGTTACAAAGTTATTATCAACTAATTGGTTGATGCTTGTAATTTTCTCAGCTTTCTCAGCGTCGTTTAGGTCACGAAGTTTATCCCATTGGTGCGGTTCACCTTTTAGGCTATTGCGGTCAGCGTTTGAACGCCATTCTTTATCCATTTTCTTGAACCACTTGTCGTTAGTTCCATCATTCTTAGCGATTACTGCATCGGCTTCTAAGTGGTCAAGCATCATAAGAGCTTCATTATAGTTCTTCATATAATGGTCAATCTTCGCACGACTATCCAACATGTTAGGATTATAATTATACCATTGTTTTCCATCATTTTGACGTTCATATGCCATATTAAGACCTAACGCACCATATTCACCATTTGGGTTTGAAACTGACGGCGATTGCAACATACCTTGGGCAAATGCTTCTACGTCAGTACCTTCACGGTGACGCCATCCACCTAGATACGCCATACGGTCATTGATGTGTGTTGTTTCGTGAGTGAATGCAGATGTACCAAAATCACTAATCATACTTGAGATGATATAGTAAACAGCCTCTGAGTTTTGTGGTCTTTCAAAGATATAAGCATACGCACCCATACCGTTATATCCGTGCCATTTACCTGTAGGTCCATAGAACTCACGAACTGGAGCATAGTCACCATTCTTATTATGACCCATTCGGTCAGCCCATCCATGACCAGGAACCTCTTGGTTATCCCAGATAGCCGATGGAACCATATTTTCAGATTTCAACAACTGATTACGTACATTATCAGCCGCCAAGCGAGACCAGAAGTCTAAGTAGTTGATTTGTTCTTGTGCACGTAAATCGATTTCTTTTTTGAACGCTTCACGTTCAGCTTCAGTTTTCTTACCATATTTCTCAAATGCACTAAATGCTAGTGTATTATACGTTGAAATCAAGAACATATGAGCTTTTTTCGTATTAAGAAGTGGTAGGATATAACGTCCATGCTCACCGTTATTTAAGTTTTCGTATAAGTGATATTTCTTATTAGCAAAATCAGGGTTAGATGATTGTTTCTCAACTACATAGTTAGTATGTGAAACAGCTTTCTTATACCAAACATTCATGTCAGTATCTTCTGTAAAGAGCTTCATGTTATATGTTAAGAAATCATTTAAACTACCTTTGCCTGTTGCTCCCGCAATTACATCACGGTAAGCATCCTGAGTTCGATCACCTTTTAAGTTTTTCTCACTAGAACCAATTTGAATCAATCTATCGATAACGCTAACGTTCTTACCATAAAAATCAGGCTTGAACATCATAAGATCTTTAATGCTCATATCATTGTATTTAAATCCATAATAACGATTTAAATAAGTAAGAGCCATCATAATTTTAGCTTTGTTTTCATCGACTTTCTTGACAAGGGCTTTCATAGCTGCTTCGTCACCGTTTAATTGATGGTCTTCGTTTTCGACTAAAGCTTTAACTAATTTATCCAAATTAGCTTTCGTTTCTTCAAAGCTTTCTTCAAGGAATAGGTTTTTAATATAACCATCTTTACGAGCATCAGTGTTTTCTTCAGCTTTACCACGTTTGTCCATTAACGCACGCACTTCAGGTGAAATCAATTGAACGCTATCTAATTTAGCTTTAATATCGTTGATTAATTGTGTTCTATCTTTAACAACCATATTTGGTGTATAAACGACGTCACCAAGACCTTCGATACTGTATTCACGAACCTGTTGAACTTGAGAATCAGCTTTACGTGTGACAACTTTTTCTTCCTTAGTACCATCCGCATAGTGAATCATAATGTGACTAGCATCAGATAAATCAGTCACGAATTGACCATCTTTCATACCTGTTACAGACAATACTTCTGTAGTTAGTAATTTAGATCCTTCTGGAATCTTGTTCCCTTGATTGATAATCCACTCTTTATTGTAGAATGGTTGAAGTTTTTCAATATTACGGTAAGCAAGTTCACGAGATGCATCGTAGTCTTGAGTAGCTTTGTAAGTATCTGATTTTGATTCCTTATGGTTTAACTTATCTACAAAATGTTCAGTTATTGTATATTCATGTGCAGTAATTCCCATTTTAGCAATTCTTGCATCAGCTTCTTCTTGGGAAACACCTTTCCAACGACTAGAACGAGAATAGGATTGTTTACCTTCACTTACACCATTAACGAATACATTATTATTTCTAACCCAGTTTGCACCAAAGTAATCATCATCCTCTGCATCACGAGAACCGTAAAGAATCTCACCACCATTCTTCACCTTCATCATAGTCACGTTGTTTTCAGCAAGTCCCCATGACCAGTTAGAATGAAGCAAACCACCTGTTTCAAGAGGTTCTTTCACATCTATCGTACCTTTGGCAACAGAGTTCTTCAAACGTCCCCATGCACTAACGTCTCTCGGATTATCACCGTGATTCAATTTAGCAACAAGTCCACCGACCTTAGCTTTATTCCCTTTAATATAGGCATCAATATAAGAGTTATCTGTGTTACTTCTCCAGCTTTCGCTGACAAGTCCGCCAGACCACCATCCTGCGTTCCCTACACTTGTAATATTACCGATAAAGGCTACATTACGCATATTGGATTCATCTAGTTTATTGACCATACCCGTAACGTCATTGTTACCTACAACATTACCTGTTACTTTAATATTTTCAATCGTTGACTTCTTAAACATCTCACCAAGCGGTGCTGTCTTGTTCGCCCAAGGCATATTGATATCAACATTACCCAGATTAATGTCGTGAATATGAGCATTCTCAGCTTGTGCAAATAACGGACGAGCTAAATTGTGAATAGTGTAACGTTTATCACCCTCACTAGATAGCTTACCAGTGAATTTAGCTGTCACGTAAGATTTACTTGGTGTTGGTACATTCACAGCGTTTAAGTCCGCACCAAGTTTAAACTCACCATTTGGAGTTTTTTGCATATCTTCAATTAATTCTTTGAAATTGTAGTATACATTACCTTCTTTTGCTTTTTGTTTTTCAAAGTAATGAACATACTCTTCACTGAAAGTATCATCTGCTCTACGTTGAACTAAGTCTGGAGCTTTCGCTACAACTTTGTACAATGTTTTCCCATCAACAACAACTTCTTCAACAGAACTTACTGCAAGTCTTGTTGTCTTATTATCATGCGTTGTTACACGTAAATAAAGCGGAGCAACATCAGCTGGTTTTTCCGTAAGCAAACTAGTATCTGTTTCATTACCGTCAGCGTCCACACTCATCAAGCTTGTTTCTTTAATGTTTTTGATCTCAACTTTTTTGAGGTCTAACTGAATTTTTTTATCTTCTAATTTCTCAGTTTCTTCGCCTTCTCCACGATCATAAACCATCGTAGTAGATAGAGTGTATCCTTGATAATATTTCAATTTATCTAAAGTAGCGTTTAAATTATTTTCAGATACCGTTACTTCTTTGACAAGTTGTCCTTCTTTATCTTTCAACGCTAATTTGATTGATTTGATTTCTACTCCAGCTGGTTTATTTAATGTATAACTAGCTGTTGCGCTCTTCTTCAAGACATCTTTTTCAGTATTTGCCCATTGTAATGTTGGCTTTTCTAACCCTTTTGTGCCTTGCTTAATAATTTTATCTTGAGGTTGTAAGATAACTTTTTCTTCTACTGTTGGAGCTTCACTTGTTTTTTCTCCACGAATCGTTTTATAGGTTTCAGTAATTTGTTTCTTACCGTCTACACCTTCTTGAGCAACTTTAGTTGTTCCACGTTTTAAAGTATCATCCTCTTCTGTTTTTGTTTCAAAAGGAATGACTTCTTCTCTTTTTTCAACTGTTGTTCCTTCAATTGGTTTTGTCCCTTTTTTAACGACTTTAGAAACGGCAGGAGTTTTCACTTCTGTCGTTGTAGATACGACTTTATCTGTTTCGACACCTTCCACTGTTTCATAAGTTGTTTTAGTAACTTGAACTCCTTTAGTACCTTGACGTTCAACTACTTCTTCATCCACATATTTTGTGTCGTCAGGAACTACTTCTGTTGTGAAATCTAGTTCACTTTCAGTAGACTTCTCAACTGTACCAGTTGTTACTTTATATTCTGGATTTGCTGATTGCTCTGTAGCTTGGCCTTCTTTTCCTGTTTCTTGTGTTCCCTTAGTTGAAACTGGTTCTGTATACTCAGGAAGTTCTGGCTGTACTAAAGCTTGGCCTTGTTTCTCACCTTCTTTTACTTCTTGAACACCTTTTGCTTCATGATATTCCGGAAGTTCAGGTTGTGTTAAGGCTTGACCTTCTTTGCCTTCCTCTTGGGTACCTTTTGCTTCAGCTGGAGCTTCTGGCAATTCGGGTTGCGTTAAGGATTGGCCTGCCTTACCTTCTTCTTGGGTACCTTTCACTTCAACTGGAGCCTCTGGTAAGGTTGGTTGTGTTAAGGCTTGACCTGTTTTACCTTCCTCTTGAGTTCCTTTTGCTACTTGGTGAGTTGGTTCAGCTTGTGGTACTGGAGTTGGGGCAGGTTGCTCAACTTTCTTAGTTCCGACTGCAATGACTTGCGACACAGGATTTTGGACTACTTGGTCTTCGATGACTTCTCTAACTTCTTGACCGTTGACCATCGATACTTTAGTTACAAGACGACGCTGACCCTTTACTCCAGCTGTGACGATACGAGTCTGTCCTTCTGCCAAATTAGCATCTGGGCTTGTGACCGTTTCAAAAGGAATCTCTACCAAGCTCTCTTCCTGTCTTGTCTGAGGATTCGTAGAAACTGGTTTTTTTTCAAGAACAGGAGCAACTGGAGTTTGTGTCGCTGGTTTTTCAACGACAGGTTCGGGAGTGACAGCAGGTCTTTCTTGAACTACTTCTGTCTTCTCGATTTCATTTGCACTTTGCTTTTCTACTGGCAACTGAGGCTTATCAGCTGAAGCTGGTCTTGATGGATGGAGTTCTGCTTCCTTGAAGTAACCAATGTATTCATAGCCATCAATGTGGATAATCCCTTCAGCCAAACCTTCATGTGTAGAGGCTGAAATAGTTTGGTTATAAGAGAGCAATTCTTTATTTTCAAATGCGAATGTCCCGTAAGGTACAAAGGTGCTGGCTCCTAAAGAACCAATCAAAAGAACACCTAGAACCTCTTTGCGACCTTTTTTGGACACCAAAAAGACTGCTAGCGATGCCGTTGCCAAGCCAAGGCCAGCCAAGGCTAGTTCTTTACTTCCTGTGTAGGGAAGTTGTTGACTATTAGTTGCCTTCTTACGATAAACTACATAGAGAATATCATCATCTTGAAATTCTGTAGGAACCTCATGGTGAATCAGGGCTTTTTCAGACTCGGTCAATTCCTGCTCCGCCAAATAACGGTAATGAACGCTTTGAGCACCACCAACTTCATTGGCTTGAACCTTATCTACTGAAAGGGTACTAGCACCAAAAAGGAAGGCCCCGATGGCTACAGGACCTACCCCAACAGTTAGCTTACGAATCGAATATTTGGTGATTTTTTCTAGTTGTTGTTTTGTTTTTTTCATTCTCACGACTTTCTAATAGAATCTTGTGGATAATGCGCACGCGCACCTCCAATTAATTTTGGACGGCTAGCAAGAGCCGTTACATGGGCATGCCCAATTTCTCTCAAAAGAGGGCGAATCGGAACCTGAACATGCTTGACATGCATGCCAATTGCAGTGTCTCCAATATCCAATCCAGCATGAGCCTTGATAAATTCAACCTCAACTGGATCCTGCATCAACTTGAAGGCTGCCAATTGACCCGAACCTCCTGCATGAAGAGTAGGAAGGACACTAACGATTTCCAGACCAAACTGCTCTGCCACCTGACGTTCAACAACGAGAGCCCGATTGACATGTTCACATCCTTGAACAGCTAGATGAATTCCTTTTTCTTCTAGGATATCTAGGATGGTCTTCACAATGATTTCGCCAATTTCTTGGCTAGATTCCTTGCCAATCTGACCACCTATCACCTCACTAGAAGAAAGGCCCAAAACAAAGATAGATCCTTGCTTCAAATTGGCCTTTTCTAATACATCTTTTACAATCTGGCTTGTTTCTCTTTGAATGTCTTTTTCCTTCATACTTGATACCTCTTTTGTCACTATCTATCATATCGTTTTTTCTTGTTTTTAGCAAGATAGACAACCTGAAAATCTTACTCCAACCTGCATAAAACTCCCAGAATTGACTGGGAGTTAGTTAATTTCTATTCTATTTATGTATATTTCAACTGTCGTCCCTTTTGAGGGAATAGAATCGATCTTCATTTGGTAATCTTCTCCAAAATGAAGTTTGAGTCGTTGATCAACATTTTGAAGACCAACTCCCCCACGTTTGAGCTGACTCTGACTACTATCGCCAGCAACTTGGAAGCCAACGCCATCATCCTCAATGAGGATGACCAATCCCGAATCCTGTTTCTGGACAGAAACTCTAATATGTCCTTGACCTTCCTTCTCCTTGATGCCATGGTAAAGAGCATTTTCTACCAAGGGCTGTAACACCAACTTGGGCAAGACTAGATGATCAAAGGCAGGATTTTCAGCAATATCGTATTCCAGCTTATCTCCATAGCGTTGTTTCTGGATAAAGAGATACTGGCGGACATGATTGATTTCGTCAGAGAGACAAATCAAGTCCTTGCCTTGATTGAGCGCCAAGCGGAAGTAGGTCGCCAAGGACTTGGTCACCTGCACCACACGCTGACTATCCTGAAATTCAGCCATCCAAATGATGGTGTCCAAGGTATTATAGAGGAAATGCGGATTAATCTGGCTTGACAAGGCTTGAAGTTCATACTGACGGGCTGTTTCTTCCTGCCTGCGAACATCTGCCATCAACTGATCAATCTGATTCAACATAGCATTGAACTGGCGAGTCACTTCTCTCAGTTCATGGGCACCAGTTTCCTTGGCACGAAGATTCTGATTACCAGAAGCAATCTCCAGCATGGTTTCTCTCAAGTCATTCAGAGGAGCAATCCAGCGTTTAAGACTGAACCACACCAAGCAGAGACAGGCAAGAAGAGAGGTGATACTGGCCCCAAGCAAGGTCCACATGAGTTGACTCCTAACCTGGTCTAACTTCTCCAACGAAGACACGCCAAGCACCGTCCAATCAGTTCCTGCTATCTTTTCCTGACTGACGTAGGATTTGTGATCTGGAGTATAGCCCTGCCCTGTCTCAATATAGGGTTTCATGGCCTCCATTTCGCTAGACGAACTATAAACTGTGTGTTGAGGATGATAAACAAATTCATGGTTTTCATTGATGATAAAGGCAAAGCCCTGCTGCCCCAACTGGAGTTGGTTAAGATAGGCTTCCAGAGTTTCATAAGAAATATCCAAACGAAGCACGCCCAGATTAGCTCCCTTTGCATCAACAAGTTCTTGAGTGACAGAAATGACCCACTGACTGTCCGATTTACGAGCTGGAGTCAAAATTGGCATGGCTCCCTGATGAATAGCCTTTTGGTACCAATCCTCAGCCATCATATCTGAGGAAGTTTTCATCTGCACACTGTCATCTGTAGAAATGACCTGACCAGATTTAGTCACCAGCACAACAGTTTTCAAGTCCTGGTCTGCCTTCAAGATAGTCAAAAACAGATTTCGGATTCCATTGACCTTGTCTTGACTGGGATTCTCAGCATAGGATAGGACATCCGTCTGCTGGGTCAAACTGGTAGAGGTGGTTTCTAATTTTTTGATATAAGACTGGATAAAGTGGCTAGTCTGACTGATAGTCGTTTGGCTATTGCCCTCAATAGTAGCCTCAATGGCCGAGGAACTAGATTGATAGTAGAAAGTCCCAACCAAAGCTAGGAGAATGAGAAAGACCAGAAAGATGGAAATAACCATTTTGACTAGGAGAGAAGAACGCTTCATCGGCCTTCTCCCTTCTTAAACTGACGAGGTGTCATACCTGCAATCTGTTTAAAACGTTGGGTAAAGTAGTTCATATCTTCAAAACCAACCTTCTCTGCGATCTCATAAATCTTCAGATCTGTAGTTAAAAGCAAGAGCTTGGCTTGTTTGACACGCTCTCTTACCAGATAATCCTGAAAAGGCAGCCCCAACTCTTTCTTAATCAAGGAGCTCAGATAAGTCGGACTAAAGCCCAAGTCACTGGCCAAAGACTTTAAACTAAACTGACTGTCAGCCAGATGAGACTGGATTTTCTGAGCCATGTTTCCTTCAAACTTATCAGTTAATAAATCTTGTAACTGCTCTTCCTTTTCTTCCTTATCTAACTTTTGCTTGATTTTCCCCAACATCTCCTCAATGTCCTGACGAGAAAAGGGCTTTAGCAAGTAGTCATCCACACCGAGTTTGACAGCAGACAAGGCATAATCAAAATCATCATAGCCTGTCAAAAAAACCAAATGCACCTGAGGATAGGCTTCTCTGACCAGACTGGCTAACTGGATGCCATTTAGCTGAGGCATGTTGATATCGGTCAAAATGATGTCTGGCACCTGTTTTTGGATCAATTCCCAAGCCTGCCTTCCATTTTCAGCCTGACCGATGATTTCCATATCGTAGGCTGCTACATTGACCAGCTTGGTCAAGCCTTGTCTTACCAGATATTCATCTTCTACGATTAAGATTGTATAGGTCATGCTTCTCTCCTTTGTCACTTACTAGTATCAGTATAGCAAATTTCTCCTCTAACTGCTTAGGAAAGACTTCTTAATCGACATAATCTAGTAAATAAGCATAGCCTTTTTCTTCCATTTGGTCTTTGGGAATAAAGCGGATAGAGAGACTATTGATACAGTAGCGCAAGCCACCCTTGTCCTGTGGGCCGTCCGTAAAGACATGGCCAAGGTGAGAATCTCCAACTCGGCTTCGCACTTCCATGCGTGTCATATTGTAAGACTTATCTTCCTTGTAGGTGGCAACATCTGGACTGATGGGTTGGGTAAAACTAGGCCAGCCACAACCAGACTCAAACTTATCCTTTGATGAAAAGAGAGGTTCACCAGTTGCCACATCCACATAGATACCAGATTCAAATTTATCCCAGTAACGGTTTAAAAAAGCTCGTTCTGTTTGATTTTTCTGGGTGACTGCATACTCCTCAGGTGACAAGGTCTTTTTCAATTCTTCATCACTTGGTTTGGGATATTTGCTGGCATCAATGACGGGATAGGCCGCCTGATTAACATTGATATGGCAGTAGCCATTTGGATTTTTCTTGAGATAATCTTGGTGATAGTCCTCAGCCACCACAAAATTCTTCAAGTTCTCCTTTTCAACTGCTAGAGGTTGATCGTATTTCTTAGCCACCTCATCAAAAACTTGGTTGATTACCTCCAAATCCTTGTCATCTGTGTAATAAACCCCAGTACGGTACTGGGTTCCCACATCATTTCCTTGTTTATTTTTGCTGGTTGGATTGATAACGCGGAAGTAATGAAGCAGGATTTCCTTGAGGGAAATTTGCTTGGCATCATAGGTAACATGAACAGTCTCCGCATGACCTGTTTGGTTAATCAATTCGTACTTGGTTGTTTCCCCTCTACCATTTGCATAGCCTGATACGGCATCTGTCACACCGGGAACGCGTGAGAAATATTCCTCAACTCCCCAGAAACATCCTCCAGCTAGATAAATTTCGTGCAAGTCTGCATCTTTACTCACTTCTGTTTTTTTCACTGTTTTTCCTCCTTGACTAACTGCCGCTTTCTCAATTTGCGAGCTATCTGTCTGCCCTGCATTTCGCATCAATAGAAAATAGAAACCGCTTATGGCTAGGAAAAAAATCCCTGCCAAGACAAACAATTTTACTTTATCATTCATGGCCTTTCTCTACTCCATTTCTTTCAATATCTTTAAAATCATATCCTTATCCATAAAACCTGGTTGCGTTTTGACCAGCTTTCCTTCCTTGTCTATAAAGGCTTGAGTTGGGTAAGAACGAACACCATAACTTTCTAAAAGTTTACCTGATGGGTCAATTAGAACTGGGAAATTTTTATAATCCAAGCCCTTATACCAGTTTTTAAAGTCCTCTTCTCCTTGTTCTCCCTTGTAACCAGGAGAGACCACTGTCAAGACCACATAGTCATCACCAGCATCCTTAGCAATTTCATCCGTATCTGGAAGACTAGCTAGACAGATGGAACACCAAGAAGCCCAGAATTTAAGATAGACTTTCTTGCCCTTATAATCAGACAAGCGGTAGGTCTTGCCATCTACTCCTGTCAGTTCAAAATCAGCAACCGCCTGACCTTTAGTCGCAGTTTGTGAACTGACTTGTTCTGTTTTTGTTTGCTCCTTCATAGTAGCTTCGTCTGACATATTTTTAGCAGAACAGGCTGCCAAGCAACAGATTGAGCCTACTCCAAGGAGACATGTTTGCCATTTTTTCATTTCTTTTTCCTCTCTATTCAAATAATGTAGTCAAAATGGAAGCATTTCCCAAAAGCACTAAGATTCCCATCACGATAATGAGGAAACCACCCACTTTTTTGAGGGTTCCAAGGTAGGGATGAAGTTTTCGGAAATGTTTCAAAACATAGCTGGAGGCAAGAGCTAGAACCAAAAACGGTAGTGCCAAACCCAGCGTGTAAACCAACATGAGAGCAGCTCCCTGCCAAGCACCTGAGCCACCCGAAGCCGCCAAAGCCAAAACAGTGCCAAGAACAGGACCCACACAAGGCGTCCAAGCAAAACTAAAGGTCAACCCCAGTAAAAATGCCTGACTATAGCCCTTACCCTTTTGCCCCTGTCCCTGTAATTGTAGCCTTCTTTCCTTGTAGAGTCCCTTCAAATGTAAGACTTCCATCTGGTGCAAGCCCAAGAGAATGATAACCGCCCCCGTCACATACTGAAACCAAGAAGCATACAGCAAATTGCCTAAAAAACCAGCTCCATAGCCCAGTAAGATAAAAATAAAGGAAATCCCTATTATAAAAGCTAGAGTTCGCAATAGACTAATAAGTGAGATTGAATATTTTCCACTAGAAGCCTGAGCACCATCTTTGTCATCCAACAAGACCCCTGCATAAACCGGTAACAAGGGTAAGATACAAGGAGAAAAGAAGGAAAGAATTCCAGCAAGAAAAACACTGATAAAAAAGATTATATTATCCATTGCCTTCCTCCATTCTTTGATTTGATAGGACTATTATAGCCCCAAAACTCCAGAAAAAACAGGGACAATGATAGGGAAAAATAGGAATTTAATCAGGTTATGTAAAAAATGTCGCAAAAAAAGCCAGACAAAGCCTGACTTGGATGAAAACAGAAAGGAACATTCGCTAGTCTTCCCTACTTATCTGATAATAAATAAGGTCCGCAAGATAGCCTTTTCTCTCTACACCATTGGTAATAGTCTTTAGATAGGACATTCCAGCCTTCTCCATGACACGACCTGAAGCTGGATTGAGACTGGCATATCGTGCTCTGACATTTTGAAAATCTGCTTGAGTAAAACAGAAGTCCAAGACAGCTTTCAAGGCCTCCGTCATCATACCATGACCCCAGTATTTCTTGCCTAGCACATAGCCAATTTCACAAGAAGAATCGTTCTCATCTATTGCAACGATGCTGATATCTCCTATCACCTGCTCTGGCTTTTCTTTGAGACAAATGGCCCATTTGTAATGGTTGGGATTAGCATAGGAAACAACCCAATTTCGGATCGAGTTTCGAGTGATTTCGACATTAGAATGGGGATCCCAAGTGACGTAGGTTAGATTCTCAGCGGATGAAGCCCAATTCTGAAACATGGTTTCTGCATCACTTTCCACAAATCTTCGCAAGATTAAACGATCTGTCTGTAATATTTGCGTACCGATTGCTTTCATGACGCTACCTCGCTTTCTGATAGATGATTCTCTGCCCAACCTCAATTTAAATTTACTTTGCTTTTGAATTTCAAGGTAAGAAGCTAAAAAGGTCCACCGGACCTTCCCCATTTTCCTATTTTTAGACTCGGGCTAAAAAGGTCCACTAGACCTTCCTCGCTTACCTGTTTCCATGCTCGGGGTAAAAAGACTAAACTCAGTAACAACTAAAAAACAAGTTTTTCATCTAGTTCCTTGACGCAGTCGCTGTCTGGTTTGAAATGCACTCTAGCAAGCTTTTTCAAACCTAGTCATCGTTGCGGGGGTGAGACGACGAAATCGAACTCTGTGAGTTACCGGACCTTCTCTCACTTTCTTATTTCTAGGTGAGAGGCTGAAAATCTCCACCGGAGATTTTCACTCCCAAAAGTCATCAAATACGGTGATTGGTAGGTGGCGTTTGTGTTGGCCTTTGTACCACCAGTTTTCGATAGTTGTTTGGGCTTCTGGGTTGATTGTTTTGCCTTCTAGGTAGTCATCAATCTCTTCATAAGTGACTCCGAGGGCTACTTCGTCAGCTAGGCCTGGTTTGTCTTCTTCTAGGTCTGCTGTTGGGATTTTTTCATAAAGGGCTGGGTCTGCGCCAAGTTCCTGCAAGAGTTGTTTTCCTTGACGTTTATTAAGGCGGTAAAGAGGGAGAATATCTGCACCACCGTCACCAAACTTGGTAAAGAAACCTGTGATATTTTCTGCAGCATGGTCTGTTCCAATGACCGCTCCACTATGGGCACCCGCAAGGGCATATTGGGCAATCATACGACTACGAGCCTTGATATTGCCCTTGTTAAAATCTGAAACAGGACTACCTGTCGCTTCAACTGCTGCCGTCATAGCATCTGCAGATTCCTTGATATTCACCACTAAACTGATATCTGGTTTGATGAAAGCAAGAGCTTTTTGAGCATCTGCTTCATCAGCTTGCACTCCATAAGGCAGGCGAACAGCGATAAATTTGTAGCTGTCATCTCCCGTTTCTGCTCGCAGTTCTTCCATAGCTAATTGAGCCAAGCGACCTGCTAAGGTTGAGTCTTGTCCCCCAGAAATCCCAAGTACAAAGGTTTTAAGAAAGGGATGTTTTTTCAGGTATCTTTTTAAGAAATTAATGGAACGACGGATTTCTTCCTGGGCATCAATCACTGGTTTCACGCCCAGTTCTTGGATAATCGTTTCTTGCAAACTCATTCTTCTTCTCCTTCACCAAGGGCTTCCTTACGCATTTTGTCAATCAAGTCCATCTTGTCTTGCCATACATCACGCGCCAAATCCACTGGATAGTGCTGCGGATTGAGCACACGCTTATACTCATCCCAAAGCTTGTCAAATTCCTTACGAGCATAAGCCTGAATCTCAGTCAAGCTAGGCAGGTTGTAAATCAATTTTCCGTCCTTGAAAATATCCACCAAGAGAGGAACAGCATCAAAATTACGAACCGTCTTCTTGATGTAAGTATAGGTCGGATGGAACATCTTGATTTCTGTCATGCTGGTAACATCTACGCCATCATAAGTGATATAGTCTCCTTCTGACTTGCCTTTTTCACGACTGGTAATGCGCCACACCTGCTTCTTACCTGGCGTAGACACTTTTTCAGCATTATTTGACAGCTTAATCGTATTGCGCATGTTCCCATTTTCATCTTCAATTGCAACAATCTTATAAACTGCCCCAAGAGCTGGCTGATCATAGGCTGTAATCAGCTTGGTTCCCACACCCCAGACATCAATCTTGGCCTTTTGCATCTTGAGGTTAAGGATAGTATTTTCGTCCAAATCATTTGAAGCATAAATCTTAGCCTCTGTAAATCCAGCCTCGTCCAATTGCTGACGAACTTTCTTGGAAATGTAGGCAATATCCCCAGAATCAATCCGCACACCCATAAAGTTAATCTGGTCCCCCAACTCACGCGCCACCTGAATAGCAGCTGGCACACCGATGCGAAGGGTGTCATAGGTATCCACAAGAAAAACGCAATTTTTGTGGGTCGCAGCGTAAGCCTTGAAGGCCTCATAGTCGTTACCATAAACCTGCACCAAGGAATGGGCATGGGTACCCAAGACAGGAATGTCAAAGAGTTTACCAGCGCGCACGTTGCTGGTTCCATTGGCACCACCAATCACCGCTGCGCGTGTTCCCCAGATAGCCGCATCCATCTCTTGCGCCCGACGTGTCCCAAACTCCATTAAAGGTTCATCTTCAATGACTGAACGAATACGAGCTGCTTTAGTAGCCACCAAGGTCTGGTAGTTGACGATGTTCAAAAGAGCCGTTTCGACCAATTGACATTGGGCTAGAGGGCCTTCAACTTGCACAATCGGTTCATTAGCAAAAACCAAGTCCCCTTCTTGGGCAGAACGAACGGTCAACTCCAACTTGAAATTGCGGAGGTAGTCCAAGAATGCCCCATGATAACCAAGCGACTCTAAATAGGCAATATCACTATCTGAAAAACGCAAATTTTCAAGATAGTTCACAATTCTTTCCAAACCTGCAAAAACCGCATAGCCGTTCTTAAAAGGCTGTTGGCGGAAATAAACCTCAAAGACCGCCTTTTTATTGTGAATTCCTTGGTCAAAGTAAACCTGCATCATGTTAATCTGGTACAAGTCCGTGTGCAATGTCAAACTATCATCTGGATACATACTTTTCCTACTTCCTTAGCTAGAAACCCATGAAAATTTTCAAAAACTTTCATGTATTCCAATAAATTAGTACTATTATATCACATTTTGGCTGGATTGAGAAAAGAGTAACAAGCTATTCACCACTCTCCAATTCATCCATATCTTGCTCAAATTTTTTCTGAGCCCATTCGCCATAGCTCTTAAGACCAAGATTGCCAATAAAGACCCAGGGAAGATAAATAACATAAGTAATTGCCCAAGCAGACAGGTATTTAACGTTCAAAGGATTGTGCTGATAAATTTCTATGTTGAATTGATAATTCTGCAACATCAAAAGAGCCGTAATAGCCAAGGTTAGGAAAAAACAACCCAAAATCGTAAAATGAAAACGACTATAGTAGGTCACTCCCAGATAACGGGCACGATTGAAAAAGAAGAAAATTCCTACTATCAGAGTATAGACTAGAAAATTCGGATTAAAAAGAGAGGGAGCTAATACAGCCACCAAATAGTTTAGAAGTACAAGCCCAATAAAGAGGGTAAAGGATTCCGCTCCAGCTTTATTGATTAGTTGTTCTTCTCTTTCGTCAAGTAATTGATAATGAATGAATTTATTTACCATCTTCTTCCTCCCAAAATAGTTGGTCTAGGGTTTTCCCTAAACATCTGCAAATGGACTGACAGAGTGAGAGACTGGGATTGTATTTTCCCGCCTCTATCAAACCAATAGTCTGGCGCGTCACCCCGACAGCATCTGCTAGTTGACCTTGTGTTAAATCAAGCTCCACACGAGCTAATTTTAATTTTAAATTTTTAGCCACCTGCGTCCTCCTTATAGTTTTAATACTCATCTACTCTTAAAAAATCCAAAACCAACACAAGCTGTCAGCTATTTATTATAACCTCATTAATTAGCACTCCAATATTATCTTCAGCCTAAAATCAGTATGTTGGATTGTTTGAAATAAACTTCCTAGTTTGCTATTTGATTTTTTGTTTAGTATTAGCTTTAGTAGGGTCTTTTAAACGAGTTTTGATTGCTTGTATTTCTTGTTTAGTTGATTTCATATCACTATTATATAATGCTTTTGGAAATGAGTCTAGCATAAGACAAAAACGTGTACACAACAAGAGCAGGAGCATACCAAGATGACTGATTTTTACTGTATTTTAGGTATGCAAAATGATACTAAATAAAACTAAAATGAATACTCCTTGCTTTTCTTGAGAGTAAAAAAGTACAATAAAATGATTGTAGTGATTACCACAAGATACTGACTAATAGACATCGTATTTGAAGCCACAAATACAGGTAAAGAATAAAAAGGAAGAAGTTCAATTGCTTTGATAAACAAATCATTACTAGTATTCATCATAATCGTATTTAATATATTAGGGATAAAGAGTAGTAAAGCTACTAAAATACCAAATACCAAGCCACTTTTCAATTTGTATAAATAGAAAATATAAGATAATAGAAAATAAAATAGGACTAACAAAATTGTATTGACTACAATGGCTACTATAAAATCTAATCCTAAATCACCTGGAACACCCAATTTACTTACGATGACTAGTAGCACAATGCCATTCAAAGCATAAATAATGGAAACTGAGATGGCATATAGAAAATTAGACAAGACGTAAATCATCCGATTCTTCTGTTGATTATAAAACAAACTTACCGTATTGTGGGAAAAATCTCTACTAATGACTCGGTTAGCATGTATAACAGCCATTAACATACCGAGCATAGCATAAAAGTTTGAAATATGCTTAATACCAAGCGATGTCCCTTGAGTCTTTAGAATAAAGAATGTAACCAGTATCGGCGGTATAAACGAGATAATCAAACCAAGATATATTACGCCTGATGAATATAAATCTCTTATATTTTCCTTAAGAAAATTCAATTTATTTAATTTCATGATTATAACCTCCCTTTATTTTGAACGATTTAGATAAATATCTTTAAGCGTCTCTTTTTTAGTTTCAAAATCAACTACTTTAATAGAGTTTTCGTTAAAAAATTTAAAAAGCTCACTACTTTGAATATTACCAGACATAGTAATTTTCAGTCCCTCTTCCTGAACAATATCCCCAAATTCTTGTTTGGTAATGAAAATGTCTCTATCTGTAGCTGATGAAAAAGCTATCTCAAACAAGCAATTATGACTATCTTTTCCTACTTTTTGGAATGTCAAAAGCCCGTTCTCCAAGAAAAGAACCCTCTCACAAATTTCTTCAATATCTTCTAATTTATGACTCGATATTAAAATTCCCACATTTTCATGTAAAGCTAAATTTTTTAGAACCGCTAAAACTATTTGTGATGATTCAATATCTAAACCATTAGTCGGCTCATCTAAAATCAATATATCAGGTTCCGTAACGAGAGTTAGAAGCAAAGCTAATTTTTGTTTTGTCCCCAAAGAATAGGTCTTTACTTTTTTATTAATAGACTGAGTCAAATCTAACTCTTGAATCAAACTCCCAAATCTTTCTTGATTGTAGTCAACACCATATAAGTTTGCCAGATATTTTAAATTCTCTAAACCTGTTTTAGATAAAAATAATTTTGGTTCTTCGATTAAATAGCCAACATTATTACTACTTATAATATTCCCTGAAGTCGGCTGATTATTCTGAACAAGAATTTTCATCAATGTACTCTTGCCAACTCCGTTTCTCCCTACTAGACCAACAATTTCACCCTTATTAAGTTCAAAATTTATATCTTTGAGAATGATTGAATGACCATAATGCTTACTTACATTTATAACTTCCATTTTTTATTCCTCCATTAATATTCATGGTTTTCTCTTTGATTCTCATTAATTTTAAAAAGTTGCGCCTCTTTTTAACATCATTATATCATATATCTAACTTAATGCAATATATAAATGTCATTTTGTAAAATTTTATTAACAAAAACTCTCTACCACCTAAATGATAGAGAGTTTCTGCTTATTCATTTTTTTCAAAACATCTACAGCATCGTAGGATTTCACATCTAATTTCTCAGCTGCGATTGTATTGTCCTCAATATCATCTAGAAAGATACAATTTGTAGGATTTAACTGGTATTTATCGAGAATCCCCTTCATACTTATGTCAAGAACCCCTCTTTGCCTTATGCTTTCATATTCTCCTTACAAATCTTTTTGGTAATAATATCTTTGCCCAATGTAGGGATAGTCTTGCAAAGCAAAGACTTCCTTGTAGCCATGCCTTTTATAAAAATCAGGAGCTTGAAACTGGTAAGTATTGACAAAAGCAAAACGACAGTTTCGATTCTTTGCTTCAGTTTCTGCTTGCTGCAATAGTTTTGAACCGATTCCTTGCCCTCTGAGTTCCTCTTTTACAAATAAATACTCGATTTCTAGCCAATTTCCAAAAGTCTCTGCTATCAAACCTGCCAGAAGATTGCCCTCTTCATCTTCGACATAAAGATTAAGTGGCTCAGTTTCAGCTTCTTCTCTTTTTGAACGGTTATAAACACGAATCAGATTCCCTATTTCTTGTGATTTATGGGATTCCTTATTTTCCAATCTAAAGTACATCTAAACCTCCTCAAACACTGTTACAGCTTGATTATAGTCTTATTTCAATAGACTGTCAAACTAGCAAAAACTCACCAACCTGAGTTGATGAGTCCTTACACTCTTCGAAAATCAAATTCAAACCACGTCAGCTTCACCTTGCCGTATATATGTTACTGACTTCGTCAGTT
>NZ_JVLX01000015.1:0-8685 GCF_001070815.1 Streptococcus pseudopneumoniae
TCGTAAAGCATCACAATTCTCAAAACGTTAATCAATACGATTATATCAACGTTTCAAAGCACTCAAAAGTTTACCTTATGGGTGCTTTTTTCGTGTTTTTTTAAAAAGTTTACCTCAAAGTTCACCTTATTTTTACCTTATTGTTTTAGAGACTTTAAAGCAAATTCACCAACTGCCATAGGAACTACATTAGAGGTGTTGACATAAATTTGAGTTGTGCCTGTATCGCTATGCGTTAGTGCTTCAGAAATGGCTTCTAAGCTCATTCCTGCTTGTTTAGCAAGTGTTGCTCCTGTATGTCGTAATTTATGAGGTGTAGCATGTGTCAGCTCTTTATGTCGCTTTCTAATACTTTTCATTTTGTTGTTTAGATAGTCAGCATGTAAAGGCTTATTGATGTTTCCTTTTGTGTCGATATATGTAAAAATAAATTGTTCTGGATTACTGATGATGCCAAATTTTGCCAGTTCATATTTTTGTTGTTCTTTCCAAGAGGTAAGGAGTTGAAGTAAGTCATTAGAAATAGAGAAAATAGTTTTCTTATTTCCCTTAGTAGATTTCACTTGTCCATATCTATCTAAAGCTTGAATTAGCTGAATCTGCGATTTTGAAAAGTCTATATGTTTCCATTGGAGAGCGTAGGTTTCAGATTTTCTATCTCCTAAGAAAAAAGTGAGATAAAATAGGACATAATCTTTAAGGGTTATTTTGTCATTATCTAAATCTTCTTGAAATGCTGAGAACCATTCTTGTAGTTGTTCGTGAGTTAGATATAAATCTTCCTCTCTCTTTGACTCTGCAAGTTGAATCTTTTTAGTGGCCTTTATTCTTCTTAATATTTTTGAAACTTTATTAGCTTCTATATACTCAAGTTCTTCTGCCCAGTCAAAAATAGAAATAACGTAACTTCGTAAAGTTTTGAAGTTTGCATATTCGTTAGCTTTTGAGGTCATCAAATTTAGAATAACCTGTTTATTTTGGTTTAAAAATTGAATCGTATAGTTGCCAAGAAGGGGCAGTATATGTTTTTCAAAACATGTTTTTGTATTAACAATAGTTGACCTGCTTGGTGGTTTAGAAGTAGATGTAGTTTGTCCTGCTTTATAAGAGTCCCACCAGATATTGTTATAGAAGTCTGAGAAAAGAATATCTCCTTTTGCTAGTCCTGAAAATTCATTATCTTCTATTTGATTTAACTTGGTAAGCAAGTCTATCTCAGCTTGCCTTGCCTCCTTTCTTGTTTTGAATCTCTTATCGTAATAATTGCTATTGACAATTCCAAGTGGCATTCGTGCTTCAATTGGGATATAGACTTTTAAGCGGTAAGTTCCGTTTTTTGTCTTATTGATAACCATGATATTCTCCTTGTTGTGTATCGAACCAGAAAATATCATGACTATTATAAAACAAAAATATAGATATTTCTAGTTTTGTGAGTAAAGCCATGAATTAATGGCCTCTTTATTAAATCGTATAGTCTTACCTATTTTTATTGTAGGCAGTCCTCGTTTGATCCAACTATCTAGAGTATTGTTTGAGATTCCTAGATAGTGGCAAGCCTGCTGTTTGTTTAAAAATGGGCTTTCAAGGTTACTATTGTTCAATTTAATGTCAATTTCTTTCTTGATGAGCTCAGCTAGTAGTTGCTGAATTTGTTGAACTTGTTCATCTGGTAAAATGACTTGCATAAGTTATTTCTCCCTATTATGCTATAATTGAAGTATCAGTTGATTTTTAATCATCTGTATTTGCCTCATCAGTATTGCTCGCCAAAGTATCTTCTGATGAGGTTTTTTTGTTGTTTTGGGGATTATAACGTCTAGAATCTAAAAATTTTGTAAAAAAGTAGGTTCGTTCAATTATTAATCCCAGTAGTGAGATATCTTTATTTCTAGCGTAGTGAACTAAGTCTTCGAACTCGGTAAAATTGTTATCGGTGATTACATCGATAACAGTTTCTAGAAATAAATTTGAATTTTGCTCTATCAAGAACTTATCAAGTTCGAATCCGCAACCTGATTCAATATCCTCTATATTGTATAAAGTTTTTTCAGGGTTTTCTGCATGTATGAAATAATCGTACATACCTTTTGGTGACATGACAACTTCAACGTGGGAAGGTGTATTGAGTTTCTCAGTAAGAAGCTCTGATACTTGGGAATAACTTTTTAGCGATTCAAAAAATAAGACTCCGTGCTTGTGCGATTTTTTAAATTCCCCAGTTTCCCTATTAATGTCCTTATCATGCCAAGGGCTAAGAACAAATGGAATGTGTAACTCTTCGAGAATTTCTAAATAATTTTCTGGGGCACTTTCCTTATAGAATAGGAATGCCCATTTATTTGAACGTTTTTCTTTAGCCATTTTGTTTTCTTTCTATGATTATTGATTATTGATTTATTGGGGGTCGTAGTAACCCCAATAAATCTTCTCTTGGGGCTTTCCCCAAACCCCAGCCTCTCCTGCCCGATGAAACCCCATCGAACCGAGAACGCTTGCCAATTCAACAAGGGACGGGGTAGTATTTTTGGCGCTTCACTTCCTGCCGTTGGCATCGTTACGCTTAAAAATCTCCACCCCTCAAGCCCTTGCGAATAGGCATTTTCCTGCTAATGAGATTGTGCCGACACCTATACCGATGAAACCCCTAGGTAAGGTCAGTGTCGCATCAAACAAGTGTAGCAGAAAAAACGCTAGCTATATCTTGAAAATAGCTCTTGTATCCGCTGGTTTAACCGTTCTTCGTCTCTTACTTGAATAGTGCGAAACATCTTAACAGGTTCCCCTTCTAGCTGAAAATAGCCATATCCTCGCGGTTTTACTACAACTTCATCTTTTTCCATATCAGGAAAAAGGAGTTGTCTGTTGTTTGCTGCTAGCAGAAAGCTAGTAGACAAGGATATAATACAGTTAAAGTTATATCGTCCTGGCAGTTCTGATAAAAGAAATCGCTGACTAGATAGCAAAATTCTACATCCTAGACTTCTACCCATACTATTCATCATCAACATTTTTGATAAAACCTCTTTATGCTTTTTCTTATCTGTTTGTTCCAGATATGCAAGAAAGGCTTGCCATTCATCAAAAATCAAGTAAAGATTATGAGAACTTTCTTCTTGCTTTTTAAGTCTAGATTCAAAACGTCGGTAGACTGTTTCGAATAGTTCTAAACAGTCAAACCCTCTTGCGACATGGTCGCCAGTCATTGAAAACATTTCTTCATCAGCTTTGAAATCCAAAAAGTAAGCTTCAGCATCTGTATCATAAAATGAAATAAGGCCTAGAATTCTCCTCAAAAAAGTGGATTTTCCTGAACCCGACGGGCCTGCGATTATCCAAGCGAAAAATCGGTTTATGTCAATGGTTACAGGGGAAGGATGCCCCCTGACGTTGACGTCAAAAACGTTTTTGATCATACTAAAAGTCCTCCTCGTAACTGAATTTCGTCTGTCTTGTCATTCGATTGTATGTAGCCTCTTCAATCGTTTTGACATCGAATTTAGCAACCCAACCAGCTCCTGATACCAGTTCAACAGTTAGTACATCTAATGCAAACTCTCTAGTGTATTTAGAAAGAACGCCTGTAAAGTAGTTCTCTAATGATAATTGTTCATCATCGTTTAACTTGTTTGCTAGATAAACCCAAATATCTATGCCTCCTGTTGTAGCAGGATTTATAGTTTTTAACTGTAAATCATGAGATAAGTTTTGATTGAGATGATTAACTACATTTTGTAAGACAGTACCTTTTCTAACTTGTAGTTGTTCATCAGCTTTCTTCTTGAACCACCAAAGAGTGACATTTCGGATCAATGTGGTTATAATCTTAACTTGCTTGCCTGTTAACAAGAGGCATTGTTCCCATAATTTTTCATTTCTCTTAACAACCTCATCTGACACAATGAGAAACTGTCGTTTTAGAAAAATGTGTAGAATATTAAGACCTTGCCATACCAATAATGCAATAATAAGAGAAAAGAATATTTTTATCAACATATATGTTACCTCGTCATATAGTGAGTAGTTATCATCTACACAATGCAGATGATAACTCACTATTTTTATCACTTATTTTAATGAAATATCTGCAAGCTCAGTGACTAGAGCTAAACCAATTGGTTGCTTCAACTTGTCAAGAACAAATGACAAGTCATACTTGTTAAGTATGATGTCAGTATTGACCAAGCCATCTAAACTCTCGTTTTGATAGTTCTTTAACTTGATTTTGAACGAAGGGCAGTAAGCTTCTTGAGAAATGCTAGCGAACTGTTCATAGAGTTCGACATCTACGCATGTAAGAGATGCCCACGGACGTTGATTTTCTTGACCGTCATTGATGATTCCGCTATTTGTATCAATTACTTTGATCTCTGCTGGGATATCAACAGAAGTTGATAAAGCATCTAAAAATGCTCTTGCGCTTTCGTAGTTTCCTACGATTAATTTTTTCTCTTTTGACATATGAATGCCTCCTTTGCTAATCTTCCGTCTGACTAGCAATTTTAACTTTGAATGATAGGACGGTCTATATTTGAATTAGTTAGCTAACTTATGACACTATTTTACACGAAATAAAACATTTATTCAATGAGGTTTTTACTATTGCTTGGTGTCGTATAACACGTTACTTTTGACACTTTTTTAAAAAGATGTTATAATGGTGAAAAAGGAGGAGCTATATGTTTCATTTTTCTGATTTAAAGAAAGAAAAACAGATAGATTTTATCTCTAAAAATCTATCTGAAATTTTATTTAAGCAACGACATGAACTTAATCTATCACAAGAACAATTTTTAAAAAAATTCTTTAATTATAATATCTATACTAAAAAATCTGGTTATTTATCCTTATCACAATTAAAACGCTATGAAAAAGAATACAAAAAGCAAGTTCCTTTCACTGTGCCTAAAAAAAACAGCAAAATATTTGATATAATTCTAAATTTCTCTGTTGTAGATACGATATATAGAGAAAAAATATTTCAGGATTATTTAAAAGAAGATTCACTTAGATTTGCTAAGCAATTAGAAGAACTAGGTTTGTTAGATTGTCTAGAAAAAGCAACTAGTGGGCTAGTTGCAATGAATTATTATAATTCTCTAACAGGTAAAAATTATGATAAATATTTTCTATTAGATTGGCTATTCAATAATGCAAGACAAGGCTTGTCTGGGGAGCAGATACCTGAACTAATTTACGATGGTATTAAAACAAGGCATGATATAAAGAGAGAAACTAAAAACTAAATTAGCATTAGCAAATTAAAAAAAGCCAAGTCATGCTGTATGTGACTCGGCTTATTTTTCTATCTCATCTAGAAAATCAATCAAAAGTTTTGTGACCCTATCCTGCTTACTAGGTGCTAATTTTTCCAGCTTAAACAATAATTGATTTATCAGCGGATTACTTTCAGTAAGAGAAATGTCAAAGAAACTTTCTATATCTGTATCAAGAGCGTCCATGATTTTTTCAAGGGTTTTGATTTTGATATTTGGTTCAAGGTTTTCTAATTTATAAGTATATTTTAATGGTAAGTCCGCCAGCTCCTCTAGTTGCTGTTGGGTGATATTTTTTTGCAATCTCAGTAGGCGGATTCGCTTGCTGATATAGGATTGTAGGTTCGTTTTTGTCATCTCAGTACCTCTTTAAATCCTATCATACTGGAATTTGTGTCCTTTAAAAACTACTTAAAAAGAGAAAAAAACAGTTATATAGTTTTAAAATACTACAACATGTGATAAAATAGGACTATAAAACTATCAAAAGGAGTTTATATGATGGAATCAAACACTCAAGGTCACGGAACCATCAAGAAATTACGCACTGGTGCAGTTATTTCAACGCTTGCAATCTCGGCTCTAGGGGTATCTACTGGGGTATCTGCTAGTGAGACTGAAGTTGCGGTTAATGAGCCTGCAACTAGGGTAGTTGCTCAGGACGAGGTTGTCCCTAAAGTTCCGAGTCAAGCTGATGTTGATAAGGCTAAGGCTGAATCGGACAAGGCTAGTCAGGATGTAGCTAAGCAAAAAGAAGTTGTTGCATCTACTGAAGCAAACATTGCTAATGCTGAAAAGGCTATTTCTGATACTACTAAGAAAGTAGAAGAGGCTAAGTCTGTTACACCTGAAAAGGTAGCTGAGGCGAAGGCTGACGCTGACAAAAAAGCCAACGAGCTTGCTACAGCTGAAAAGACTGTAGCTGATGCTGATAAGTCTGTATCTGCGACTGCTGAAAAGGTTGCTGACCAAACTAAGGTAGTATCTAATGCTGAGAAAACTGCCACTGATACTGCTAATAAGGTAGCTGATGCTCAGAAGAAAGTAGATTCTCTTTCATCTACTACTGACACCACCCAACTTGAAAAAGAGGTAGCTACTCTTACTGACCAAGTTAAAGCTGACACTCAGGCAGTAGAGACTGCTCAGACTAACCTTGACAATGGTAAGAAGGCTCAATCTGACAAAAACCAAGCTATTGAAGACGCTCAAACTGGGGTATCTAGCGCTGAAACTAAACTTTCTCAAGCTACTAAAGCCCTTGCTAATGCTAAAGCTGATCAATCTAACAAAGATAAGGCAGTTACTTCTGCTAAGGCTGACCTAGACCGTGCTAAAGAAGAGCTAGCAGGTACTGGTGAAGATGTTAAGAACACTATCACTGTAAGCCCAGAGTATATCTCTCTATTAAAAGAGTACTTTGAAAAAGGTAGACCTGCTGAACTGGGTGAGAAACTAACTAAATTGGGGTATAAGGAGTTAGAGAAGTTAGGTGAGGTAGAGTACTACAATGGTGAACTAGTATCTTTCACTATTCCTTTCAATGGCTCTGAACGTGATAAGAAACGTGTTGTAGATATTTACAATCTAGATTTTGAAACTCGTAAAGAACTTTCACTTTATGCAGCAGACTTGTTCAATCAGGTACGCAAACAGTTTGGTACTCAGCCTGCTAAGGTAACAGCAGACTCAATTAAGATGGCTGACGAAATTGCCAAGGCTTCTAACGGCACTCAAGGGCATAACTGGGGTGTTATGCAAGATGTTAGTGATGCTTATAAAGCCCCAGTATCTGAGTTAATTCACAATGTTCCAGGTTCATTAAGTACTGTTTATGGATTAAAACAGCAGGTTTTTGAGGGTATCTACGGTATGCTTTACTGGGATGGTCATGCTAAATGGGGTCATGCTAAAGGTGTAGCAGACATCGACACTGCACGTCTTAAATCTCACTTGCAATACATCGGAGTTTCAGTAGGTAAGGCTGACGGAATCACTAAAATCCATTTTGATGGTACTAGTGACAATGTAATTGATTCTGATTCTAAGTTTGATAAGACTGAAATTGTTTCAGATAAGGCTGAAATCGTAGCTAATTTGCGCAATAAAGTAGCAAATTCTGAAAAAGCCTACGACAACGCAGTTAAAGCCTCTCAAGAAGCTAAAACAGCAGTTCAATCAGCCCAAACTGCCTACACTAATGCAGAAACAGCTCTTGCTAATGCTCGTAAACAGCTCTCTGATTTGGTAGGTAACAAGATTGATGTTCCAGCGCTTGAAAAGGCTCTTGCCGATGCTGAAGACAAACTAGCGCAGGACACTAACTCTTTGCAAACTGCTAAGGAATCGCTTGCTCTAGCTAAATCAAATGCTACTGACAAAGCTAAGGCTCTTGCAGATGCTAAGTCAGCTCTTGAGACTGCTAAGGCTGAACAAGCAACTGCTGACCAATCTCTAGCTACTGCTAAGGGTGAATTGGAAGTTCTTACTAAGGCTCATGATGTAGCAGTCTTGGCTCGTAAATCAGCTGGTGCAGACCTTGCTCGCAAACGTGAAGCGTCTAAAGAAGCTACTGACACTCATACAGTACTTGAACTTGCTCTCACTAATCGTGATGAAGTCCTTAAGGCTTTGGACAAAGAGCTTACTGATGCTAAATCTAAGCTTGGTGTACTCCGTGCTGAGTTGGAGACTGCTAAGGAAGAGTTGGCTCGTCTTGAGGGTATCGCAGAAGCTAAGGCTCGTGGGTATGAGAACTTTAAGCAACTTAAAGCCGACCATGACGCATACCTTGCTGAACAACAACGCTTGCAGGCTTTGAAAGACAGAGCAGAAGAAATCCGTAACGCAGGTGGAGAAGTTAAACCTGTCCTTGACGCTGACGGTAAAGTAGTTGATGTTGTGGATGGGAAGGCTCAAAACAAGACTGTAGTTGCGACAGTAGGAACTAAAGACGATAAAACATATCAAGCTCCTGCAAAAGCTACAAATGCACAAGCTACAAATGCAAAAGCAGAACCTAAGAAACAACTTCCAAATACAGGAACAAAGGATTCAGGAATTTTAGCATTGCTTGGAGCAAGTCTTGGACTCCTCGCTTTAGCAGGAAAACGAAAATATAATAGATAAAAAGAAAGAGAGCGGAGGCTCTCTTTTCTATGGTGTTGTTCTAATATGTATAAATTTTATATAAGGTAAACTTTTGATATTCTGGTTCGATTTTTGCTTATTTTTTATGAAAGTTTACCTTATTTTAATGAAACTGATTGAAATTAGTTGAAATTTTATTTTTTGAAAACTTATGAAAACGTTGATTTTAAAGCACTTTGAAATTAGATGAAATAAGTGGTGCCCCAACCAGGTCTTAAGAAAGCTCGTAAAGCATCACAATTCTCAAAACGTTAATCAA
>NZ_JVLX01000016.1:0-15116 GCF_001070815.1 Streptococcus pseudopneumoniae
CAAGTACAGCTTGCGGCTAGCTTCCTAGTTTGCTCTTTGATTTTCATTGAGTATTATTATTCCACTTCTGTTAGGCTTGCTGCCTTTTCAAGATAGCTTTGGTAAGTTCCTTCATCCTTGAGTTTTTGGATGACCTTGTCAACCACTTCTTTCAAATCAGCACTATTTTTTCTAAGGGCAACTGCATTAGCTTCTCCATCCTTCATCTTCAAGCTGACAGTTGCGACAGCTAAGTCGGCGTTTTTAGCAGCGTAGCTAAGGGCAACTGGCTCATCCATGTGAACAGCATCAACTTTTCCAGCCTGTAATTCATTAACAGCTTCACCCATATTGGTTAGGGAAGTTAATTGAGCTTTTGGCAATTGTTCCTTGACCATTGATTCTGGAACAGTCCCTTTTTGGGCTGCAATATTAGCACTTTCAAGGCTAATTAAATTCTTGTATTTTTCTACATCAGACTTACGAACCAAGAAACTAATCTTGTTTTCATAGTAAGGGATTGAAAAATCAAAGACTTCTTTTCTCTCATCAGTAGCGCTAATTCCTGCAACCGCTAGGTCAGCCTTACCAGTTTGAAGACTGGTCAATACATTGTCAAAACTCATGCTTGAAATTTCCAACTTCACCCCAAGTTCATCAGCGATAGCTTGGGCCATATCAATATCCGCACCGACTACCTGGTTTTTTCCGTCAACTAAGGATTGGAATTCAAAAGGTGCATAGTCAGGACTAGTCGCCACAACTAATTTCCCCTTTTGCTTAATGGCTTCAACAGCTGACTGAGACTCATTAGAACCCGACTGGCAAGCTACTAAGAAGAAACTTGCAAGAAAACTACATAAAACAAATATCCATTTTTTTGATTTCATAAATAAACAACCTCTCTGTTAATTTTGTATAATTATAACGCTATCCGAGTTGCTTGTCAAGTGTTTTTTGAATTTTTATCTTAAAAATATTTTTTTCATTCAATAAAAGGAGCTATTAGTTGATTCCAAGCTCCTTTTTATACAGAATAAATCTATTTTATAGTTCGACAATCTTACCTGTTTCAAAGTAAACAACCCATTCACAGATATTTTTAGCATAGTCTCCAATGCGTTCCAAGAAGGCAATCACTTGGAAATAATCACGACCTGTAACAATGGCATCAGGATTTTTCTTGATTTCTTCTGTAGCCAAGTCACGAATGCTATCAAAGTAATGGTTGATTTTTTCGTCCATGGCTGCTACTTCATAGGCCTGGTCTACTGAACCATTGAGATAGAGTTCAAGGGCTGCTTCGACGAAGTTCTTGACATCGCGACCCATTCTCTTTATTTCTTCTTCAACAGCTGGGATGCGTTGCTCCCCCTTCATACGAATTGCCGCCTTGGCAATGGAAACGGCATGGTCACCCATACGTTCCAAGTCAGATACAGCCTTCAAGACTGTCAAAACAGTACGCAAGTCCTGAGAAACGGGTTGTTGAAGGGCAATCATTTCAAATGATTTCTTTTCCAATTTCACTTCGTATTCGTTTACTTCTGCATCGTCTTCGATGACTTCCTTGGCCAAATCACGGTCATGCGTAACAAAGGCACGCACTGTACGATTGATTTGAGATAGCACTTCTTGTCCCATAGCATAGAACTGGTTATGCAATTTCTCTAAATCTTCTTCAAATTGAGAACGTAACATCATTTATCTCCTTATCCAAATTTTCCTGAAATATAATCTTCTGTTTCCTTATGTTGTGGGTTGAGGAACATCTTCTTGGTATCGTTAAACTCAATCAAATCTCCATCTAGGAAAAATCCTGTCTTGTCAGAGATACGAGAGGCTTGTTGCATAGAACGCGTAACCAAAAGCATGGTGTATTTATCTTTTAGACCATACAAGGTTTCCTCAATCTTACCAGCAGAGATAGGGTCCAAGGCTGAAGTCGGTTCATCCAAGAGAATGATTTTAGGGCTGGTTGCCAAGACACGGGCAACACAGACACGTTGCTGTTGTCCACCTGAAAGCCCGATAGCTGAATCATGTAGGCGATCCTTGACCTCATCCCAGATGGAAGCTCGTTGCAAGGCTTTTTCTACCGCTTCATCCAGAACCTGCTTGTCCTTCACTCCATTGATACGAAGCCCGTAAACAACATTTTCGTAGATAGACATAGGGAAGGGATTGGGCTGTTGAAAGACCATACCGATTTCCTTACGCAATTCAACTGTATCTGTACGTGGGCTGTAAATGTTGTGGCCGTTGTATACCACTGAACCAGTTGTGGTTACCTCTGGATTGAGATCCCCCATACGGTTGATAGCCTTGAGAAGGGTTGACTTCCCTGATCCAGATGGACCAATCAAGGCTGTAATTTCCTTAGGTTGGAAAGATAGGGAAACACTATTCAAGGCCTTCTTTTGATTGTAGTAAACGGACAGGTCTGACACCTGTAAAATCGCTTCTGTCATACTGTTTCCTTTCTATCCAAAGTGTCCTGTTACGTAGTCATTGGTTGACTGTAGTTTGGCATTTTGGAAAATATTAGAGGTCTTATCGTACTCAATCAAGTCACCCAAGTAGAAAAATCCTGTGTAGTCACTAGCACGCGCAGCCTGCTGCATACTGTGGGTCACGATGATGATGGTAAAGTCCTTCTTCAATTCCAACATCGTTTCTTCCAGTTGGGCTGTCGCAATCGGATCCAAGGCTGACGCAGGTTCATCCATCAAGAGGATATCTGGTTTAACAGAGATAGCACGAGCGATACAGAGACGTTGCTGCTGACCACCTGATAGGGTCAAGGCAGACTTGTGCAAATCGTCCTTGACCTGGTCCCAAAGGGCAGCCTGACGGAGAGAGGTTTCCACAATTTCATCCAAGACTTGCTTGTCCTTAACTCCTGCACGTTCATGGGCAAAAGTGATGTTACGGTAGATAGACTTGGCAAAGGGATTTGGGCGTTGAAAGACCATTCCAATGTGCTTACGCATCTCATAGACGTTGATTTCTGGACGGTTGACATCAATCCCTTGGTAGAGGATTTGACCTGTTACCTTGGCAATATCAATGGTATCATTCATACGGTTGAGACTGCGGAGGTAGGTTGATTTCCCTGAACCAGAAGGGCCAATTAAGGCTGTAATTTTATTTTTTTCAAATTGCATATCGATGCCCTTAATAGATTCATTTTTACCGTAGTAAACATGTAAATCCTTAGTAGAGAGGGCCACTTTCTCTTCAGGAAAGGTGATGATATGCTTTTCATCCCAATTATATTTTGACATGGCTTCTCCTTTAGGCAGCGGTTAATTTCTTATGTAGGTAGCTTCCGAGTTTGCGGGCTCCAAAGTTAAAGATGAGGATAAAGATGAGGAGCACGGCTGCAGAACCTGCTGATACGATGGTTCCATCTGGAATAGTACCTTCACTATTGACCTTCCAGATGTGGACAGCCAAGGTTTCTGCTTGACGGAAGATAGAGATTGGGCTGGTTACACTGAGAATATTCCAGTTAGACCAGTCAAGAGCTGGAGCGGATTGTCCTGCAGTATAGATCAAAGCAGCCGCCTCACCAAAAATACGACCAGAAGCTAAGACGACCCCAGTCACAATACCTGGAAGAGCTTCTGGAATGACCACATGGACAACTGTCTCCCAACGAGAAATCCCAAGGGCCAGACCAGCCTCACGTTGCGTATGGTGAACGTGTTTCAAACTGTCCTCAACATTACGAGTCATCTGAGGCAGGTTAAAGACTGTCAAGGCCAAGGCCCCTGAAATAATTGAAAATCCATACTCAAACTGAACTACAAAGATCAAGTAACCAAAGAGACCTACAACCACAGATGGCAGTGAAGACAAGATTTCAATACAGGTTCTGACAAAGTTGGTAACAGGACCTTTCTTAGCATATTCGGCTAGGAAAATCCCAGCACCCATAGACAAGGGAACAGAGATAATCAAGGTAATAACCAAAAGGAAGAAGGAATTATAGAGCTGAATTCCAATCCCTCCGCCTGCTTGGTAAGAAGATGATTTGCCAGTCAAGAAAGACCAAGAGATGTGGGGCAAACCACGAACCAAGATATAGAGAATCAAGGATGCCAAGATGGCAACGATAATTCCTGCAATTGAGTAGAGGACAGCTGTTGCAATTTTATCTAATTTCTTAGCGTGCATAGTTTTTCTTTCCTCTTTCTTTCGTAATCAATTTAATCACACTGTTGAAGGCCAAACTCATCAAAAGCAAGACTAAGGCTAGTGACCAGAGAACGTTATTGTCAACAGTTCCCATAACGGTATTTCCGATACCCATGGTCAAAACAGAGGTCAAGGTCGCAGCAGGTGTTGTTAGTGAAGTTGGGACTACGGCTGAGTTTCCGACCACCATCTGAATGGCTAGAGCTTCACCAAAGGCACGCGCCATCCCAAAGACCACTGCTGTAAAAATCCCTGAACGCGCTGCCTTCAAGGTCACGCGCCAGATGGTTTGCCAACGAGTAGCCCCCATAGCCAAACTAGCTTCGCGGTAGTGACGAGGCACCGCACGCAAGCTATCTGTTGTCATAAAGGTTACCGTCGGTAAAATCATGACAAAGAGTACGAAAATCCCTGACAGAATCCCAAAACCAGTTCCACCAAAGATACTACGAACAAAGGGAACAACGACCTGCAAACCGATAAATCCATACACGACGGAAGGAATCCCAACCAGCAATTCAATAGCTGGTTGCAAAATTTTAGCACCTTTTGGTGAGACTTCGGTCATAAAGACTGCCGCACCAATGGCAAAAGGGGTTGCGATAAGGGCTGATAGGATTGTGACAATAAAGGAACCCAAAATCATTGGAAGCGCACCAAATTGTTTACCTGAAGGATTCCAAGTTTGTCCAAAGAGGAAATCAAAGATATTAACCCCATTTACAAAGAAGGTCGACAAACCTTTTTGGGCTACGAAAATCAAAATCATAGCCACAATGATGACAATCAAAGACAGACAGGCAAAGGTCAAGCCTTTTCCTAGTTTCTCTAGACGAGAGTTCTTTGAGGGAGAAAGTAATTTTTTAGCTAATTCTTCTTGATTCATTATTGACTCCCTTCTAGTGCTGTCACCGTTCCTACAGCATCTTTTTCAACCTTCATTTCCTTAACAGAAATATAGCCCATTCCCTTAACGATTCCACTTTGCGCTTCATCTGAGAGGACAAAGTTGAGGAATTCTGCCACCAATTCATTTGGTTGACCTAGGGTGTACATGTGTTCATAAGACCACAAAGGCCAGTTATTGGTTGTAACATTTTCTGCAATCGGCTCATAGCCATTCAACTTCATACGTTTAACTGAGTCATCCACATAGGCAAAGGCTAGGTAAGAAATAGCTCCTGGTGTCTGGGAAACAATGTTTTTGACCATCCCGTTTGAATCCTGTTCTTGACTCTGCACGGCAGATTGACCATCCATGATAACACTATCAAAGGTTGCACGCGAACCTGAACTTGCCGCGCGGTTGATAATAGAAATAGCTAGGTCTTTCCCACCGACTTCTTTCCAGTTGGTCACTTGACCTGTGAAGATGCTACGGAGTTGTTCAGTTGTCAGATTTTCAACGTCAACTTCCTTATTTACAATGACTGCCAAGCCCGCTACGGCTACCTTATGGTCCATTAGAGCGGATGCGTTGATACCGTCTTTTTCCTCGGCAAATACGTCTGAATTTCCTACATCAACGGCTCCGGACTGAACCTGAGACAGACCAGTACCAGATCCTCCACCTTGGACGTTGACTGTTTTCCCAACGTGCAGAGAGCCAAATTCATCTGCTGCAGCTTCGACCAAGGGCTGAAGAGCCGTTGAGCCAACAGCTGTCATGGATTCTCCACGATCAATCCAGCTAGCACATCCCGCCAAAGAACCTGCTAGCAAAAGAGCCGCAAGAGATAGAGCGAGTTTTTTCCTTTTTTTCACTGTTTTTCTCCTTGAAAATAATGGTGAATGCTGTGAATTTTTTCAACTATTTATTTATGTTTTTCTTTTTTTAAATCAGGAGTCTACTGAAGTTCTGAGCTTGGTTTTACTTGAAATTTGCTCAGTTACCGTTTCCACCAATTTTGACTTAAAATGAAAGACAATTTGAAAAAAATCCATACTTCCACTATAACATAGACAAGCTACTTTGACTAGCATTTTCACTTGAATCTGAGGCCTTTTGGAAAATAATTTTTCAAAACATTTCCAGTCACCTTAGCAAAGCCCAAACCATTGCCCTGAACCAAAACTTGGTACCAACCATTTGGCAGACTTTCAGCCAGCTGAACTGTTTCTCCAGCCACATACTTTACAAACGCTTCTTGGTCAATTTCAACCGACTGCTTAACCTGACTCGGTTTCAAGGCTAAGCCAAGAGCAAAACTGGGTTCAAAACGTTTCTTCTTAAAGGTACCCAGATGCAGGCCATTCCTAGCAATCTTGAGCTTCCCTAAATCTGGCAAAAGTTCTGGCAAGAGATAGAGTTGGTCTCCAAAAGTCTGCAAGATACCCGGTAGATTGACCTTCAAATGTTTTTTGGCAAATTCCTGCCACAAAGTAACTTGTTCTCGGCTGAGGTTGCTCTTACTTGCTTTAAATTTAGGGGCTGGATTTTCACCCTTAAACTGTAGATGGGCTACAAACTGCCCTTCTCCCTTAAAATGATGAGGATACATCCGAGCCGTTTCTGGCAAGTCAATGCCAGCTACCATTCCATTGATATGTTCAACTGGCAACAAGTCAAAATCATACTCATCCAACAACCAATTGACAATCTCTTCGTTTTCCTCGGGGGCCCAGGTACAGGTCGAATAAACCAGACGACCACCTTCAGCTAACATGGTCACCGCAGCCGCTAGAATTTCTCTTTGCAAACTAGCACATTGACTCGGATAATCTAAGCTCCAATAGTCCATAGCATCTGGCTGCTTACGGAACATTCCTTCCCCCGAGCAAGGGGCATCAAGGACAATGAGGTCAAAATAGCCTTTAAAGACCCTGGCCAAGCGGTCAGCAGATTCGTTGGTCACCACGACATTTGTCGCTCCAAAGCGCTCCATATTTTCTACTAAAATCTTAGCCCGTTTGCTTGAGATTTCGTTGGAAATAAGAATGCCTTCTCCTGCTAGATAGGCTGCTAGCTGAGTTGATTTGCCACCTGGTGCCGCAGCCAAATCCAATACCTTCATTCCAGGACTGGGTTGGGCGATCTGAGCCACCATCTGGGCAGCAGGTTCTTGCGAATAAACCAAACCAGTAGCATGCTCAGGCGATTTTCCTGAAACCTTCCCATAGTGACCCCAGGGAGTTTGAGGAATGGCATCAGGAAAGGAAACTGGCGCTTCTTTTAAGGGATTGACCCGAAAGGCCGAAACCGCTTCCTCCTCAAAAGAGGCAAGAAAATCTCTTGCCTCATCTCCTAGTATCTCTTCATATTTTTCAACAAATCCTTTTGGAAATTGCATTTAAGTTCTTTTCCTTTCATAAATATAGGACTGAATCTCCTCCTGCATCTCAAGAGGCACCATCATGACTGGCTGTCTGGTTTGAAAATCAAGAGCTTGGCCAGAAAGGGTCACCACCCGATAGCCCAGACTTTCCCCTAAAATACTAGCCGCAGCATAATCCCATGGTTGCAGATAGGTGACATAGGTCAACAAACGCCCTGACAAGATCTTGGCAAAACTAATAGCCGCACTTCCATAGACACGAACACCAAGAACCGCTCGGCTTAAGTCAGCCAACCCCCATTCATTGGTCTCCAACATACCACTATTTCCCGCAATGAGAAAATCTCCAAGAGGTTTGGCTTTAAAGGGAGCTAGGGGCTGATCATTTCGGCAAACTGGAAACTTACCACCACCGTGATAACAATCCCCTTTGACCACATCATAAATCAGACCAAACTGGCCCTGACCATTTTCAAAATAAGCCATCATGACAGCAAAATCTTCCTGCTGGGCGACAAAATTATTGGTACCATCAATGGGATCAATGACCCAGACTTTTCCCTCTTGAACTGAAGCTCGCAAACAGCCCTCTTCAGCACAAATCTTATCCTCAGGATAACGGGACAAAATCTCACTAACCAAAAGCTCCTGAACTTCCTTGTCCAGTCTGGTCACCAAGTCTGTCGGAGAGGTTTTAATCTCAACCTGCAAGTCTTCCTGCATATGGTCAAGGATATACTGGCCTGCTTTCTTAACAAGCTCTTTAGCAAATTCAAATTTACTTTCCAAGAGAAATCTTTCCTTCCCCTTTTTCCTTGGCAGCCTGAACTGCTCGGTAAAGCGAATAGCCACTAACCGTTTCAAATTCTCGTCCCAAACGTTTTTCTTCGCTCTTGCCTGGCACGACTGCTTTGAATCCCTTATAGGAATCCAGTAGCTTTTTAGCCTCTACCTTGCTTTCGTAGGCAGCTTCAACATCATTAAAAAAAGAAAGCACTGAAGCAAGTTCTTCAGTGCTCCACGACAAATCTAGTGGGTAACTATACTGTTTGTTCATTAACTAATACCAGCTCTCATTCTTGCTTCTTTTAGTTCTTGCTTACGGTAACTACGAGGGAGAAAAGCACGAATTTCATCTTCATTAAAACCGATCTGCATGCGTTTGGCATCGATAATAATTGGACGACGTAAAAGACTAGGATACTGCTCAATCAAATGAAGCAATTCCGATACCGAAATACTTTCTACATCAATATCTAATTTTTGAAAAATTTTTGAACGAGTTGAAATGATGTCATCAGTACCATTTTCGGTCAAGGAAAGAATGTGTTGCAATTCTTTTCTTGTTAAAGGGCTGGTCATAATATTATGCTCCTCAAAGGGCACCTTATGTTTTTCTAACCAGGCCTTCGCCTTACGACATGAAGTACAGCTCGGTGATAGAAATAGTGTAATCATGCTTTTCTCTTCTTATCTATACTTTGCTAGTTCTATTATACAAAAAAATAAAGCGCTTGACTAGGGATTTTTATAAAAAAAGCCTATTTTTTCAAGAAAAATAGACTGTTTGCGAACGATTGAGGCAATGTAGATTTAGTTAATTCACTCTTGACAATAGTTTCGAATCACATACCTAACTTATTTATTCAAAATAAGAACATCTTAGTATTATTTCCTACGACTTTTCAGATAAAGATAGCCAAAGAAGCTTTCATAGAGGGCAAAAAAGAGAAGAAAGGCATGAAGGAAGAAGGTCTCTGGCAAAATCAGAATAACTGGATCCTTGGCTGGGTCAAAAAGCCAGGTATCATCTCCCACAAAGAGAATTTGATGGAAAAGAGTAAAGAATTGATCAAAACCAATCAAAACTCCCCCAAGCCCAATCAGCAAAGGCAAGACTACTAGAGCTAGGAGACTTTTACAAAAGAGAGACAAAAAGCCCTTTTTCACAATCTTATTGGCAAAGAAATAGAAGCTTGGTAGTGTCACAAGGGCAATAAATTGAACTAGATGAAAGAGATTCTTCACAACCGCAAAGTGGTGCAGACCAGCTGCTGACGAACGAAAATCTGGCATCTGCAAGACCTGACTGAAGGGATTGGTCAGATAATTCATCAAGATATGAAAATTGTATTGAATGGTTTCTGGTTTTAGATAAACTCGATCCGTCAAGTTCAGCCACTCAATCTCCAAAGGATAAAAAATCCAAGCCAAATAAATGGTCAAAAGGATTGAGAGGGAGAGGAGAAAGAGCATAGAGCTCCAAAAAGTCAGTTTAGTTTTCATCAAAATTCCACTCCGCAAGGCTAGAAACCACATGAGTCGGTGCGATTGGCAGGTCTGCCACTTCTTCTGCCTTGGTAAAACCTGTTGTCACCAAGAGCGTTGGAATGCCATTGTCAATCCCTGCTCGGATATCTGTTAAGTAGTTATCCCCAACCATGATTAATTCTTCACGTTCCAAACCTAAGTGCTCAACCGCCTTGTCCATAATGATAGCATTTGGTTTTCCAATATAAACAGGCTTTACTCGTGTTGCCACTTCAAGAAGGGTAATCAGTGAACCAGCACCTGGCAAAAGACCGCGCTCTGTCGGGATGTTGAGGTCAGGGTTGGTTCCGATAAAATGAGCTCCCTTTTGGATAGCAAGAGTTGCTGTCGCAAATTTTTCATAATCAACTTGCCAGTCCAGACCTACTACCACATAGGCTGGATTATCCTTGTCTTCCACATAACCAGCCGCCTTGATGGCTTCCTTGAGACCTGATTCTCCGATAACATATACCGTCTTTTCAAGCCCCAAGTCGTTCATATAGTCGATAGTCGCCAAAGTAGCTGTGTAGACAGTCGATAGGGGCGTATCGATATTAAAATTCTGAGCCAACATCTCTTGAACACTCTCTGGAGTGCGGGTTGTATTGTTGGTCACAAAGAGATAGGGGATATCCCGCTTTTGCAATTCATGGACAAAAGCTTCTCCTGCTGGAATTCGATCCTTCCCCTTATAAATCGTTCCGTCTAAATCAATTAAATAGCCTTTATATTTCATATTTTTCTCTAATCCTTCTTCATTTCTTGCCAAGTAATGATAGCTTGGGCATTGGTAGCACCGTCGCTTGTAATCTCATGTTTGCTCTCCAGTCCAGTCCGTTCAACAGCCGATGTAATCACCCCACCTGGTCGAACTTCCTTGACATACTTGAGATTGATTTTCTTGGGAATATAGTGGGTCAAAAAATCCGCTCCCATGACCTCAAAAATCCAGTCCAAGTATTTACTGTTGTTGACATGGCCATTCATATCCAAGTCGTAAAAACGAACATGGTAATCCTTGCTGATTGGTTCTTCCAAGGACTCATACTTTGGTCCGCGGATAAGTTTTTTATCAAAATCAGACTGGTAAGGAGCCACAATCTCAGGTTCTACAGCATGGACTTTTCGACTGTCTCGGTCCATGAGAACAAAGGTCGCCAACATGTGGATGAGCTCCTGCCCTGCTTCATCATAAATGGTAAAGCGACGATAACAAAAGAGTCGATTGTAGCTCAAAGCTTCTGTTTCAATGGTAATTTCTTCCGCAAAACGAGGCAAACGAACCACTTCAATATCATAGTCTGTGATAATCCAGACCAGATTATAGTCTTCCAAAATGGCCTTATCACTAACTCCCAGTTCAATCGACTGCATCCCTGAAACTTGCAGTGACAGCAAAATCACATCTGGAAGTTTGATATGACCGTTCATATCAGCCATATCAAAAGGAATTTTCATTTTCATTTGATAAGTTAAGCCCATGATCCTACTCCAAAATAAATCGTTCTGCTACGGTGTCTCCTAAAAAGAGACCTCTTTTTGTCATGCGCACGCGATTACCGTCTATTTGCATGAGACCTTGTTGAACCAAGTCCTTGACAATTTCTCCATAAAGTCCATCAAAAGACCGTCCAAATTTTTCCTCAAATCGCGCTATAGAGACTCCTGATTTCTTGCGGAGGCCCAAGAACATTTCCTCTTCCATTTGTTCCTTTTGACTCAGGTGTTCTTCTGTGATCCGAGCATTGCCTTCCTCAACTGCATTGAGATAATGACGAATGGGACTATGATTCTTATATCGCACTCCGTTGACATAGCCGGATGCCCCAGCACCGATGCCATAGTATTCAGCATTGTCCCAGTACATGAGATTGTGGCGACTTTCAAAACCAGACTTTGAGAAATTGGAAATCTCATAATGCTCAAAACCAGCTCGCTCCAGCTCTGCGATGATATATTCAAACATCTCAGCTTCCACTTCCTCCTTAGGCAGAGGCAACTTCCCTCGTCGCATACGGTTCATAAAGACCGTATGATTTTCCAAAATCAAGCTATACAAACTCATATGAGGAATATCCAGCCCAATAGCCTTAGCCACATTTTCCTTGACCTGCTCCATGGTCTGACCAGGCAGTGCATAAATCAAATCGATGGAGATATTGTCAAAACCAGCCAGTTTCAGACGGTCGATATTTTCATAAATATCCTTCTCCAAATGACTGCGCCCAATCTTTTTCAGCATCTTGTCATCAAAGGTCTGCACACCTAGCGAAACACGGTTGACAGCCGAGTTTTTCAAAACAGCAATCTTATCCGCATCCAAGTCGCCTGGATTAGCCTCAATAGTCAACTCTTCTAAAACAGACAGGTCCAAGTTTTTAGTCAATCCCTTCAATAACACCTCCAGTTGCGAAGCTGATAAAGCTGTCGGTGTGCCACCACCGATGTAGAGGGTTCGCAACTTTTGAATATCATAAGATTGAAACTCTTCTAACAGATGTTCCAAATAACTATCTACCGGCTGATTCTTGATAAAAACTTTTGAAAAGTCACAATAATAACAAATCTGGGTACAAAATGGGATGTGCACATAGGCTGACGTTGGTTTTTTCTGCATAGTAATTATTATACCACAAAGACACGCTACGAGAAAAAAATCACCATCCCCAGACACATAGTCCGTCCAGAGATGGTGATGGTTTATTCTTCTGTTATGTCAATAACAATCTCTTCTGATTCATCAAGAGTTTCGGCCTTTTCTTGCCATTGCTCCTTGTGATTATTGAATCGATCTTTTGATGCTTCTGTCGCTTGGCGAGCACATGATTTGGCTTGAGCAAGTACACTGTCCACAGTGATTTCACCTGACTCAACCTGTTCTTTGGTTTTAAGAACAAAATCTGTAGCCTGCTCCTTAACTTCTGTCAGTTTTTCACAGACCTGCTCCTTGGCATACTCAGGATCTTCTCTCAAATCATCTAGAAAATCTTGAGCCTGACTGCAAACTTGTTTGCCCTTGTCGCTTGTTAAAAACAAGGCAAGAGCTGCACCTGAAACGGTTCCTAAAAGGATTGAGGATAGTTTACCCATAAGGATTCTCCTTTTTTATTTTTTGAAAAATTTACTTGCTACACGAAGAGCTGACAGACTTGCACCAGTCTTGAGTGTTTTTGAACCAGCTGATGAAGCTTTCTTACTCAATACACGCGCATGGTCATTAAGATCTGAAACAGATAGAGATAAATCTGCAACTGCACTAAAGAGTGGATCAATCGTTGCCACCTTGACGTTAATATCATCTGCCAAGACATTGACCTTAGACAGCAATTCATTGGTATGATGCAAGGTCACATCCACATCTGAAGTTAAGGTTTTAATCGTCTTCTCTGTTTCATCTATAACACGACCAAGCTTTTGTACAGTAATGATTAAATACACTAAAAATACAATCAAAGCAAGGGCTACAAGAATATATGCAACTTCTAACATTTAATTTTCCTCCTCTGTAACATAGTAAGGGGCCTTCTTACGATTTTGATAAAGAATGATAAAAATACCCAATCCGATAAGAACAACTGAAAGCCATTGAGATACTCGAAGTCCAAAGAACATGAGGCTATCTGTCCGCATACCTTCGATGACCATGCGACCGAAACCATACCAAATCAAGTAGAAAGCAGTAATATGACCTCGTCTGAGGCTCTTCCATTTTCGTCTAAAAATCAGAATCAAGGCAAAGCCAAGTAGATTCCATAGAGATTCATAAAGGAAGGTCGGTTGACGGTAGCTCCCCTCAATATACATCTGGTCACGAATAAAGCCAGGTAGATAATCCAGATTATCCACTGCTGCACCATAAGCTTCTTGGTTAAAGAAATTACCCCAGCGGCCTAGACTTTGGGCAATCATGACGCTAGGTGCCGCAATATCTAGAAAATCCCAAGTATTGATGAGTTTACGATCAGCAAAGATATAGAGGACAAGAGCCCCAGTTATCAAACCACCGTAAATGGCCAAACCACCATTCCAAATGGCAAAAATCTCTCCCAAATTCTGACTATAGTAATCAAAACGGAAAATAACATAGTAGAGACGAGCTCCTAAAATAGCCAAGGGAAAGGCTATCAAGATGAAATCTAAAATATCGTCTGGTATGATCTTCTTTCTAGGCGCTTCTTTCATGGTCAAATAAACCGCAAGAATCAAGCCTGTCACAATACACAAGGCATACCAACGAATGGCTATAGGGCCTAGATGAATAGCAATTGGATCAAGCATTAGGCACCTCGTTCTGAGCAATGAGATTTGTCAAACGTTCTTCGAATAAACGCGTCGCATCAAAGCCCATTTCCTTGGCACGATAATTCATGGCAGCTGCCTCAATCACGACAGAGATATTACGACCAGTTTTAACTGGAATGCGGATACGAGGAATGCCTACGCCAGAAATTTCTATTTCCTCGGCATTGTTTCCAAGACGATCAAAAGTCTTATGCGTATCGTAATTTTCCAGGTAAACGGCTAGCTGGACTTGTGAAGAATCCTTGACCGCACTCGCACCGTAGAGACTCATAACATCGATAATCCCAACACCACGAATTTCAATCAAATGTTTCAAGATTTCAGCTGGTTCACCCCAAAGAGTAATCTCATCCTTGGCAAAGATATCGACACGGTCATCAGCTACCAAGCGGTGACCACGTTTGACAAGCTCTAAACCTGTCTCACTCTTACCGATACCACTATCTCCCTGAATCAAGACACCCATTCCATAGATATCCATCAAGACACCATGCACACTGGTCCGTTCTGCCAAACGAGAATCCAAATAGCTAGATAACTCTCCAGACAATCGACTGGTCGCCGTACGGCTAGTTAAAATAGCAATCTTACATTCTCTAGCTGCCTTTAGCATCTCCTCAGGAACCACCAAACCACGAGCAACAATAACCGCAGGTGTCTCAGGTAGAAACATTTTTTTCAAGACTTGGTAACGGTTGTGAGAGGACATCGAAACGAGATAGGACCACTCCTTCATTCCCAAGAGCTGGATTCGCTCAGGCGTATAATAGTCAAAATAGCCCGTCATTTCAAGACCAGGTCGCGTAATGTCCGCGGTATTAATTTCCTTTTCAAGTAATTCTGGTTCGCCATAGACAATGTCTAGTCTAAGCTTTTCAATCACTTCTTTTACTAAAACCGACATCATTTCCTCCTTCAAATGATTTCTTCTCTCTATTATATCAAATTGTAGGAGGATATTTCAGATTTTTGCAGGCTTTGAAGTATTTATTTATACTCAATGAAAATCAAAGAGCAAACTAGGAAACTAGCCGCAGGTTGCTC
>NZ_JVLX01000017.1:0-41756 GCF_001070815.1 Streptococcus pseudopneumoniae
AAGCTAGCCGCAAGCTGCTCAAAACACTGTTTTGAGGTTGTGGATAGAACTGACAGAGTCAGTATCATATACCTACGGTAAGGCGACGCTGACGTGGTTTGAAGAGATTTTTGAAGAGTATTAGATAAGTGAAGTATTTTAAAGGAATAAAAAGGAGAAATAGAATGAAAAATAAACGTTTAATTGGAATTATCGCTGCATTAGCAGTCTTAGTAGCAGGAAGCTTGATTTACTCTTCAATGAATAAACCAGAAGCTAAGAATGAAAAGAAAGTTGCCAAAGTTGGTGTCCTTCAGTTTGTGAGTCATCCATCTCTTGACTTGATTTATAAAGGAATTCAAGATGGACTTGCTGAGGAAGGCTATAAAGATGATCAGTTGAAAATTGACTTTATGAACTCAGAAGGCGACCAAAGTAAGGTTGCAACAATGAGCAAACAGTTGGTTGCAAATGGCAATGACTTGGTTGTTGGTATTGCAACACCAGCTGCTCAAGGTTTGGCTAGTGCAACAAAAGACCTACCGGTTATCATGGCTGCTATTACAGACCCAATCGGTGCGAACTTGGTCAAAGATTTGAAAAAACCAGGTGGCAACATTACAGGGGTATCTGACCACAACCCAGCTCAACAACAAGTTGAACTCATCAAAGCTTTGACACCGAATGTGAAAACAATCGGAGCTCTTTACTCAAGTAGCGAAGATAATTCCAAAACTCAGGTAGAAGAATTTAAGGCTTATGCTGAAAAAGCAGGTTTGACAGTGGAAACATTTGCAGTTCCTTCAACAAATGAAATTGCTTCAACAGTTAATGTTATGACTAGCAAGGTCGATGCTATCTGGGTTCCAATTGATAACACCATTGCATCAGCTTTTTCAACAGTTGTATCAAGCAACCAATCAGCTAAAAAACCAATCTACCCAAGTGCAACCGCCATGGTAGAAGCAGGTGGCTTGGCATCAGTTGTAGTTGACCAACATGACCTTGGTGTGGCAACTGGTAAAATGATTGCGCAAGTCTTGAAAGGTGCAAAACCAGCCGATACTCCAGTTAATGTCTTTTCAACTGGTAAGTCAGTTATCAACAAAAAATTGGCACAAGAGCTAGGTATTACGATTCCTGATTCTGTTCTAAAAGAAGCGGGACAAGTGATTGAATAATCTGTAATGGAGGAGTTGGGGACATCTCCTCCAATTTTTTACAATAGAAATCATATAGAAAAGGTTAAGAAACAGATGATATTATCTATTATTTCTCAAGGATTTGTCTGGGCTATTTTAGGTCTGGGGATCTTTATGACATTTAGGATTTTGAACTTTCCAGATATGACAACAGAAGGTTCCTTCCCTCTTGGGGGAGCTGTTGCTGTCACTTTGATAACCAAAGGAGTGAACCCATTTTTAGCGACTCTTGTTGCTGTAGGAGCAGGTTGTTTGGCTGGAATGGCAGCAGGACTTCTTTATACAAAAGGGAAGATCCCAACCTTGCTCTCAGGGATTTTGGTGATGACTTCCTGTCACTCTATCATGCTCTTGATTATGGGACGTGCAAATTTAGGATTGCTTGGAACCAAGCAAATCCAGGATGTTTTGCCTTTTGATTCAGATTTGAACCAACTCTTGACAGGTCTCATCTTTGTCAGTCTTGTTATTGCTCTCATGCTCTTTTTCTTGGATACCAAACTAGGACAAGCCTATATTGCTACAGGTGACAATCCTGATATGGCTAGAAGTTTCGGGATTCATACTGGACGCATGGAGCTCATGGGCTTGGTCTTATCAAATGGTGTGATTGCCCTTGCAGGTGCCCTCATTGCTCAGCAAGAAGGGTATGCTGATGTGTCTCGAGGAATCGGGGTTATCGTTGTAGGTCTTGCAAGTTTGATTATTGGAGAAGTTATTTTCAAGAGTTTGAGCTTGGCAGAGCGTCTGGTTGCCATCGTTGTGGGTTCTATTGCCTATCAATTCTTAGTGTGGGCAGTTATTGCGCTTGGATTTAATACAAGTTACCTTCGTTTGTACAGCGCCGTGATTTTAGCAGTCTGCCTCATGATTCCAACATTTAAGCAAACAATCTTGAAAGGAGCCAAATTAAGCAAATGACAGCAATTGTAGAATTAAAAAATGCAACCAAAGTCGTTAAAAATGGCTTTGATGAAGAAAAGATTATTTTAAATGATGTTTCCTTAGAAATTTTTGAACAGGATTTCATCACGATTTTAGGTGGAAATGGTGCTGGGAAATCAACTCTCTTTAACACTATTGCAGGAACCTTGTCATTAACCAGTGGAACCATCCGTATTTTGGGTGAAGATGTTACCAAGTTTTCACCAGAGAAGCGGGCTAAGTATTTGTCTCGAGTCTTCCAAGATCCCAAGATGGGGACAGCTCCCCGTATGACGGTGGCTGAAAATCTTTTGATTGCCAAGTTTCGTGGTGAAAAGCGTGGACTGTTTCCGAGACGTCTGGCTAGCTATAAGGATGAGTTTCAGGCAACTATTGAAAAAGTGGGAAACGGTCTTGAGAAACACTTGAATACACCGATTGAGTTCTTATCAGGTGGACAAAGACAGGCTTTGAGTCTCTTGATGGCAACCTTGAAGCGTCCTGAATTACTCTTGTTAGACGAGCATACTGCAGCCCTTGATCCAAAGACCAGTGTGGCCTTGATGGAATTGACGGATGAATTTGTCAAGAAGGACCAGCTGACAGCGCTTATGATTACCCACCATATGGAAGATGCTCTCAAATATGGCAATCGCTTAATTGTCATGAAAGAAGGACGAATTATCCAAGATTTGAAACAAGAAGAAAAAGCAAAAATGAAAATCTCTGATTATTATCAACTCTTTGAATAAAGTAGGGAAAATGAGTGAAATGGTTTACTTTTTTTCTGAAATAAAGTATACTATATAAAGTAAACTATGATAACATGGAGGTATTGTGTATGGTTGACAAACAAGTCATTGAAGAAATCAAAAACAATGCCAACATTGTGGAAGTCATAGGAGATGTGATTTCTTTACAAAAGGCAGGACGGAACTATCTAGGGCTCTGTCCTTTTCATGGTGAAAAAACACCTTCTTTCAACGTTGTAGAGGACAAGCAGTTTTATCACTGTTTTGGTTGTGGTCGCTCAGGTGATGTCTTTAAGTTCATAGAGGAGTACCAAGGTGTTCCCTTTATGGAGGCTGTCCAAATCTTAGGTCAGCGTGTTGGAATTGAGGTTGAAAAAACACTTTATAGTGAACAAAAGCCAGTTTCGCCTCACCAAGCTCTTTATGATATGCACGAAGATGCAGCCAAATTTTATCATGCTATTCTCATGACAACGACCATGGGGGAAGAGGCCAGAAACTACCTTTATCAGCGTGGTTTGACAGATGAAGTGCTCAAGCATTTTCGGATTGGTTTGGCACCTCCAGAACGAAACTATCTCTATCAACGTTTGTCTGGTCAGTATCGTGATGAGGATTTTCTAGATTCAGGGCTATTTTACCTATCGGATGCAAATCAATTTGTAGACACCTTTCACAATCGGATTATGTTTCCCTTGACCAATGATCAGGGAAAGGTCATTGCTTTCTCAGGTCGTATCTGGCAGAAAACGGATTCACAAACTTCTAAGTATAAAAATAGCCGATCGACTGCAATTTTTAACAAAAGTTACGAATTATATCATATGGATAGGGCAAAAAAATCTTCTGGTAAAACCAGTGAGATTTACCTCATGGAAGGGTTCATGGATGTCATTGCAGCTTATCGGGCTGGAATCGAAAACGCTGTCGCATCTATGGGAACAGCCTTGAGTCGAGAGCATGTTGAGCATCTGAAAAGGTTAACCAAGAAGTTGGTTCTTGTTTACGATGGCGATAAGGCTGGGCAAGCTGCGACATTGAAAGCGCTGGACGAAATTGGTGATATGCCTGTGCAAATCGTCAGCATGCCTGATAACTTGGATCCAGATGAATATCTACAAAAAAATGGACCAGAAGACTTGGCCTATCTATTAACGAAAACTCGTATCAGTCCGATTGAGTTCTACATTCACCAGTACAAGCCTGAAAACAGTGAAAATCTGCAAGCCCAGATTGAGTTTATTGAAAAAATAGCTCCCTTGATTGTTCAAGAAAAGTCTATCACTGCTCAAAACAGCTATATTCATATTTTAGCTGACAGTCTGGCGTCCTTTGATTATGCCCAGATTGAGCAGATTGTTAATGAGAGTCGTCAGGCGCAAAGGCAGAATCGCATGGAAGGAATTTCCAGACCGACGCAAATCACCATGCCTGTCACCAAGCAGTTATCAGCTATTATGAGGGCTGAAGCCCATCTACTTTATCGAATGGTGGAGTCCCCTCTTGTTTTGAATGATTATCGTTTGCGAGAAGACTTTGCATTTGCCACACCTGAATTTCAGGTCTTATATGACTTGCTTGGCCAGTATGGAAATCTTCCTCCAGAAGTTTTAGCAGAACAGACAGAGGAAGTTGAAAGAGCTTGGTATCAAGTTTTAGCTCAGGATTTGCCTGCTGAGATGTCTCCGCAGGAACTAAGTGAAGTAGAAATGACTCGAAATAAGGCTCTCTTGAATCAGGACAATATGAGAATCAAAAAGAAGGTGCAGGAAGCTAGCCATGTAGGAGATACCGACACAGCCTTAGAAGAATTGGAACGTTTAATTTCCCAAAAGAGAAGAATGGAGTAATAATGGCAACAAAACAAAAAGAAGTAACAACATTTGACGTACAAGTAGCAGAATTTATCCGCAATCATAAGCAAAAAGGGACAGCAACAGACGATGAAATTAATGCTAGTCTAGTCATTCCTTTTACCTTAGATGCTGATGGAATTGAAGACCTTTTGCAACGGATTCAGGATGCAGGGATTTCAATCACAGATAACGAAGGAAATCCAAGTGCGCGTGTTCTTAGTGCTGAAGAAGAACCAGAACTCAGCGATGAGGACTTGATTGGTTCAACTTCGGCTAAGGTCAATGACCCTGTTCGAATGTACTTGAAAGAAATCGGAGTTGTTCCTCTCTTGACCAATGAAGAGGAAAAAGAATTAGCGCTAGCAGTTGAAGCTGGCGATATCGAAGCTAAACAACGCCTTGCGGAAGCCAACCTTCGTTTAGTTGTTTCTATTGCCAAACGCTATGTTGGACGTGGTATGCAGTTTCTTGACTTGATTCAAGAAGGGAACATGGGCTTGATGAAGGCAGTTGATAAGTTTGACTATTCTAAAGGATTTAAGTTCTCAACTTACGCAACTTGGTGGATTCGTCAGGCTATCACTCGTGCTATTGCAGATCAAGCTCGTACCATCCGTATCCCAGTTCATATGGTTGAAACCATCAATAAACTGGTTCGTGAACAACGTAATCTCCTTCAAGAATTGGGACAAGATCCAACGCCAGAACAAATCGCTGAACGTATGGATATGACACCTGATAAGGTTCGTGAAATCTTGAAGATTGCCCAAGAACCGGTATCCCTTGAAACTCCAATCGGTGAAGAGGATGATAGCCACCTTGGAGACTTTATCGAAGATGAAGTGATTGAGAATCCAGTGGACTATACAACTCGTATCGTCTTGCGTGAGCAGTTGGATGAGGTCTTGGATACTCTCACAGACCGTGAAGAAAATGTTTTGCGTCTACGTTTTGGATTAGATGATGGGAAAATGCGTACCCTTGAAGATGTGGGTAAAGTCTTTAACGTAACCCGTGAGCGTATTCGTCAGATTGAAGCCAAGGCTTTAAGAAAACTACGCCAACCAAGTCGCAGCAAACCGCTTCGTGATTTTATTGAAGACTAAGAGTGAGGATGAATATGGCTTATACAGAAGAGCAAATTGAAAACATCAAAACACGAATTTTATCAGCCTTGGAAGAAGTCATCGACCCTGAGTTGGGAATCGATATTGTCAATCTTGGCTTGATTTATGAGATTCGTTTTGACGGCGACACTGGACAAACAGAGATTGATATGACTTTGACAACTATGGGTTGTCCCTTAGCAGACCTTTTGACGGACCAGATTTATGATGCTATGACAGAGGTTCCAGAAGTAACGGATACTGAGGTTAAATTAGTTTGGTATCCAGCCTGGACCGTTGAAAAAATGAGTCGCTATGCACGCATTGCCCTGGGCATTAAGTAAACATATAATAGCATGTGAGAGATTATTGGAAAAGCGAGGAAATTTCCCCCTCTTTTCCTCTAGTCTCTCCTTTCTTTTGCTGATTTTATTCAAAGAAAATGATATAATAGTAGTTATGGAAAAAAAGAAATTACGCATCAATATGTTGAGTTCAAGTGAGAAAGTAGCAGGACAAGGAGTTTCAGGTGCTTACCGTGAATTAGTTCGTCTTCTTCACCGTGATGCCAAGGACCAATTGATTGTTACAGAAAATCTTCCAATCGAGGCAGATGTGACTCACTTTCATACGATTGATTTCCCCTATTATTTATCAACGTTCCAAAAGAAACGCTCAGGGAGAAAAATTGGCTACGTGCATTTCTTGCCTGATACACTTGAGGGGAGTTTGAAAATTCCATTTTTCTTAAAGGGAATTGTCAAGCGCTATGTATTTTCTTTTTACAACCGGATGGAGCACCTAGTTGTGGTTAATCCTATGTTTATCGAGGATTTGGTGGCAGCAGGTATTCCACGTGAAAAAGTGACCTATATTCCTAACTTTGTCAATAAGGAAAAATGGCATCCCCTTCCACAAGAAGAGGTGGCGAGTCTGCGAACAGAGCTAGGTCTTAGTGAGAATCAGTTTATCGTAGTAGGTGCTGGTCAAGTTCAGAAACGCAAAGGGATTGATGACTTTATCCGTCTGGCTGAGGAATTGCCTCAGATTACCTTTATCTGGGCTGGTGGTTTCTCTTTTGGTGGTATGACAGATGGTTATGAACGCTACAAGAAAATCATGGAAAATCCTCCTAAAAATTTGATTTTTCCAGGTATTGTATCGCCAGAGCGGATGCGCGAATTGTATGCCCTAGCTGACCTTTTCTTGTTGCCTAGTTACAATGAGCTCTTTCCGATGACTATTCTAGAAGCTGCCAGTTGTGAGGCTCCTATTATGCTACGTGATTTGGATCTTTATAAGGTGATTTTAGAGGGAAATTATCGGGCAACAGCAGATAGAGAAGAGATGAAAGAGGCTATTTTAGAATATCAAGCAAATCCTGCTGCTTTAAAAGACCTCAAAGAAAAAGCTAAGAATATTTCCAGAGAGTATTCAGAAGAGCATCTGTTACAAATCTGGTTGGACTTTTATGAGAAACAAGCCGCTTTAGGGAGAAAGTAAAAAGTGAGGTAATCTATGCGAATTGGTTTATTTACAGATACCTATTTTCCTCAGGTTTCAGGTGTTGCGACCAGTATTCGAACCTTGAAAACAGAGCTTGAAAAGCAGGGACATGCTGTTTTCATCTTTACGACGACAGATAAGGATGTCAATCGCTACGAAGATTGGCAAATTATCCGCATTCCAAGTGTTCCTTTCTTTGCTTTTAAGGATCGTCGCTTTGCCTATCGAGGTTTTAGCAAGGCGCTTGAAATTGCCAAACAGTATCAGCTAGATATCATCCATACTCAGACAGAATTTTCTCTTGGCTTGTTGGGGATTTGGATTGCGCGTGAATTGAAAATCCCAGTCATCCATACCTATCACACCCAATACGAAGACTATGTGCATTATATTGCCAAGGGGATGTTGATTCGTCCTAGCATGGTCAAGTATCTGGTCAGAGGTTTCCTTCATGATGTGGATGGGGTGATTTGCCCGAGTGAGATTGTCCGAGACTTGCTATCTGACTATAAGGTCAAGGTAGAAAAACGGGTCATTCCAACTGGGATTGAATTAGCTAAGTTTGAGCGTCCGGAAATCAAGCAGGAAAATCTGAAAGAACTGCGTAGTAAATTAGGGATTCAAGAGGACGAACAGATGTTGCTGAGTCTTTCCAGAATTTCTTATGAAAAAAATATTCAAGCAGTATTAGCAGCTTTTGCAGAAGTTTTGAAAGAAGAAGACAAGGTTAAACTGGTAGTTGCTGGGGATGGGCCTTATCTGAATGACCTCAAAGAGCAAGCTCAAAAACTAGAGATTCAAGACTTCATTGTCTTTACAGGGATGGTTGCTCCTAGTGAGACGGCTCTTTACTATAAGGCGGCGGATTTCTTCATATCGGCATCAACAAGTGAGACACAAGGTTTGACATACTTGGAAAGCTTAGCCAGTGGAACGCCAGTTATTGCTCACGGAAATCCTTATCTGGATAATCTGATCAATGACAAGATGTTTGGAACCTTGTACTACGGTGAACATGATTTGGCTGGAGCTATTTTGGAAGCCCTGATTGCAACTCCAGATATGGATGAGCATACCTTATCAGAGAAATTGTACGAGATTTCAGCTGAGAACTTTGGAAAACTAGTGCATGAGTTTTATCTGGATGCCATTATTTCAAATAACTTCCAGAAAGATTTAGCAAAAGATGATACGGTCAGTCAGCGTATCTTTAAGACAGTTTTGTATCTACCGCAACAGGTGGTTGCTGTGCCTGTAAAAGGCTCTAGACGAATGCTGAGGGCTTCAAAAACACAGTTAATCAGCATCAGAGATTATTGGAAAGACCATGAAGAATAGAAAGAGGAATAGCTATGAAAAAACAATTGATGAGAAGTGGTAGTGATCAAAAAATTGCTGGAGTATGTGCTGGGGTCGCAAATTATTTTGATATTGATCCGACTATTGTTCGTGTAATATGGGGTGTTCTTGCATTTTGTTATGGGGCAGGAATTGTAGCTTATATCATTTTATGGATTATTGCGCCGGTAGCAAGTGACTATTGAAAACTAGCTAAATTCATGCTAAGATAATAGAAAATAGAATGTAACGAAGGAGATAAAAATGGCATTTGGAGATAATGGAAAACGTAAAAAAACGATGTTTGAGAAATTAACCTTGCTTATCGTACTTATCATGTTAGTAGCAAGTATTTTGGGTATTTTTGCAACTGCAATTGGTGCCCTCAGTAATCTATAAAATAGATTCAAGAAAATTTTGTGACTGGGATTTCCCAGCCCTTTTTTAAAGTGAGAAGAAAAAAATGAGTATGTTTTTAGATACAGCCAAGATCAAGGTCAAGGCTGGTAATGGTGGCGATGGTATGGTTGCCTTTCGCCGTGAAAAATATGTCCCTAATGGCGGTCCTTGGGGTGGTGACGGTGGTCGTGGAGGTAATGTAGTCTTCGTTGTAGACGAAGGTCTACGTACTCTCATGGATTTCCGCTATAATCGCCATTTCAAGGCTGATTCTGGTGAGAAAGGAATGACCAAAGGGATGCATGGTCGTGGTGCTGAGGACCTTAGAGTTCGAGTACCACAAGGTACGACTGTGCGTGATGCTGAGACAGGCAAGGTCTTGACAGATTTGATTGAACACGGTCAAGAATTTATCGTTGCCCACGGTGGTCGTGGTGGACGTGGAAATATCCGCTTTGCAACACCAAAAAATCCTGCACCGGAAATCTCTGAAAATGGAGAACCAGGTCAGGAACGTGAGTTACAATTGGAACTAAAAATCTTGGCTGATGTTGGTTTAGTTGGATTCCCATCTGTTGGGAAATCAACACTTTTAAGTGTTATTACCTCAGCTAAACCTAAAATTGGTGCCTACCACTTTACGACCATTGTGCCAAATCTAGGTATGGTTCGTACCCAATCAGGTGAATCCTTTGCAGTAGCTGATTTACCAGGTTTGATTGAAGGGGCTAGTCAGGGTGTCGGTTTGGGAACTCAGTTCCTCCGCCACATTGAGCGTACCCGTGTCATCCTTCATATTATTGATATGTCAGCTAGCGAAGGACGTGATCCTTATGAGGATTATCTTGCTATTAACAAGGAGTTGGAGTCATACAATCTTCGTCTCATGGAGCGTCCACAGATTATCGTAGCCAATAAGATGGATATGCCTGAGAGTCAGGAAAATCTTGAGGAATTCAAGAAGAAATTAGCTGAAAATTACGATGAATTTGAAGAGCTACCAGCTATTTTCCCAATATCTGGTTTGACCAAGCAAGGTCTGGCTACACTTTTGGATGCTACAGCTGAATTGTTAGACAAGACACCAGAATTCTTGCTCTACGACGAGTCAGATATGGAAGAAGAAGCTTACTATGGATTTGATGAGGAAGAAAAAGCCTTTGAAATTAGTCGTGATGACGATGCGACATGGGTACTTTCTGGTGAAAAACTCATGAAACTCTTTAATATGACCAACTTTGATCGTGACGAATCGGTCATGAAATTTGCCCGTCAATTACGTGGTATGGGGGTTGATGAAGCCCTTCGTGCGCGTGGTGCTAAAGATGGTGACTTGGTCCGAATTGGTAAATTTGAGTTTGAATTTGTAGACTAGGAGACTGATATGGGAGATAAACCGATATCTTTCCGAGATGCGGATGGTAATTTCGTTTCTGCCGCAGACGTTTGGAATGAAAAGAAATTGGAAGAACTATTTAATCGTCTCAATCCAAATCGTGCCCTAAGATTGGCACGAACTAAAAAAGAAAATCCATCTCAGTAAAGAATATAACAAAATTCCGTGCCACATGAGACACGGAATTTTATTATTCTTCAAAGAAAAATGGTGGAGCGAATTTTTTCAATTCTTCAAAGCATTTTTGAGCAGCTTCTGCATCTTCACAGATGACAAGGCAAACATCATCACCACAGAGAGTAGCGATAGCGTCAGGGAAGCTCAAGGCATCAATGATAGAACCAAAGGATTGAGCAAGTCCAGGAAGGGTTTTTAGTAGGACTTGATGTTGAACTGGGCGCATCAAGACAAGAGCATCTTCCATGTAAATTTCTAGGCGTTTTTCCCATTTTGAGATAGAACCTGTATTGAGCACGTAGTAAGAGTTATCCTCTTCTCGGACTTTTGACAGGTTCATATTTTTGATGTCGCGTGAGAGAGTTGCCTGGGTAACTTGAATGTCGTTATCAGCAAGAAGGGCTTGCAGCTCAGCCTGTGTATGAATCTTGTTTTTTGCAACAAGAGCGCGTATGAGTTGGTGTCGGTGTTCAGATTTATTCATAAAATGTTACTCCTTGTACTAGGTACAGAAAGCGTGGACTGATCGAAATTGTCAGTCGAGTGGTAAGCGGTATTGTCACGTATGATGATTTTAAAGTCAGTAGTATAAAGAACTATACGGAGAAAATCTCCTTCTTTTAACTTGTCACTAGTTGGGTGGAGATGAATTGGCTCTCTATCCGTTTATTTACATTAGTGTCCTCTACTAACAGTAAATCATTCAATTAGGTTAGCCTTTTGTCACGACTTGTTGTGAATTTATGCCAAATGGCAATTCACAGAGATTATCCAACATGTGGTCTGGTAGCGAGTATTATAAATGATTGCACATGTTGGTTAGGGTCTTAGTATCTTTTGTCCAAAATCCCGTTTTAGACACGTCATAGGCCTAGACTAGGATTGAATTTGATACTAAGTTTATGTGTAGTTTGACAGTTCAAGTAGAAATCTTCCATCTTGAAAGTCTGATATTATACCTTTTGACAAGGTAGGATAAGACTAGACTGTTCAAGATCAACAGTCAGCTGGTATGCGGTATTGTCACGAATTGTGATTTCAAAGTCAGTAGTATAGAGGACTAAACGAAGAGTATCTCCTTCTTTTAGCTTGTAAATAGTTGGTTGCAGTTCAAACTGGATATCCATCCATTCATCTGCAGTAATATCCTCTACCAACAGTAAATCATTTCTATTTTGTAAATTGAGATAGCCCTTTGTCACGACTCGTTGCGCATTTTCACGAAATGGCAATTCACAGAGATTTTCCAACATGTGGTAGCGTCCATTATCAACGGTTCTAGCACTTAAAACAGCTGGATAAGGTTGTAGGTATTTCTTTTGTCCAAGTTGCATTAGTTGGGCTGATAAGAGCCCCTTGTTTGTACTGGACTTGATACGCAGATTGAGCTGAGCGCGACCGTTCAGGTGGAGATCCTTGGTTACAGGAAGGTCAATAGTAATTTGATTGGCTTTCCCTTGATAGAGGTCTGTATTAAAGGTCTGGTATGTTTTACCATAGCGCTCAAAATCCTTGTCTGGGTACTGGTTTTGAATGACTTGCTGTTCTTGACCAAGTGAGAAGATTTCAAAGTTATCTTGCTCACCGAAATTATCAAGTGATAACCAAGTCTGAGGAGCGGTATTATCCTGCCAGATAACAGTCGGAAGTTGAAAATCTGTTTCTTGACCCAATAATTTCTTAGTCAATAAGGCGTTCATAGATTCACGGAAGTCAATGGATTGCCAGTTGTTCATATAAACATGGGCACCATTATGGAAAAAGAGATGCTTATTGATATGAGATGGAAGAGCTTGGAACATCTGGTAAACATGAAGTGGTTTGACATTCCAATCCTGAGAACCATGAGTAAAGACAACCTCAGCCTTTACTTTATGGGCATTGAGCAGATAATTGCGGTCATGCCAAAACTGATTGTAGTCGCCAGTCTTGCGATTCAGTTGCTCTTTTACTTTTTCTAAGTCAGCTTGGTGAGCTTCGTTACCACGGATATAGTCACCAGCCAAGAGATTACGAGAGTAGGTTAGTTCAGCAAGGGAGTCAAAATCCTCACCTGGATAACCACCTGGGCTAGTGAATAGACCGTTTTCACGGTAGTAGTTGTACCAAGATGAAATGCCAGCCTCGGCAATGATGACTTCTAAACCATCAACACCTGTGGTCGCAAGACCATTGGACATGGTGCCTAGATAGGAAAGTCCAGTTGTGGCTACTTTTCCGTTTGACCAGTCAGCCTTGACTTGACGCTGGCGCGTGTGATCAGTAAAGGCACGGCAACGACCATTGAGCCAATCGATGACATTTTTATAAGCCTCTATTTGCTGGTAATCCCCGTTAGTCATGAAACCAGTAGAGTTTTTGGTACCAACACCTGAGACATAGAGATTAGCAAAACCTCGTGGAAGGAAGTAGTCGTTGAGAGTATAGCTAGCGTTGATGTGCGTTAGCTTTTCCTCAGCTTCTGACACAAGCTCAGCTTGACCTTGGGGTTGGACGAGATTGAGTTGAGGTTCTTCAAGCTCAATCTTGTGAGCAGGTTTGACCTCAAGTTCACCCTCCATCTTGTAGAGGGCCTTATCACTAGCCTTGTCATTGGTTCCCTGATGGTAGGGGCTAGCTGTCATGATAGCAGGAATTTGGCCGTCATAACGAGGACGAATAATGCTGACCTTGACTAAGTCTGGAAGACCTTTTTGGTCAGTATCGACACGTGACTCAACGTAAACGACTTCACGAATGGCATCATGGCTAGAAAAAGTAGCCAAACTCTTGCCGTTAAAGTAGCGATAGTCATTATCCTCAGAAATAAGACCGTCACTGACAAGTTGGTCGATAAGAGTGTTCCCCTTTTTGGTACGAGTATTGAGTAACTGATAGAGATTTTCAATCAAGTCACCATATACAATAGGAAATCCAGACTCTTTACGAAAAACATCACTGTCTTCAAAGTCAACCAAATAAGAAAAACCTAAAAGTTGAAAGGCTACAGTATAGAAAATATCTGCAGTCAACTCTTTATCTGATTGAAAAAATGTCAGTAAGTCAGTTTCTTTATCAACTGCTAAACTGGATAGAGGATAGGTGCTATCTTTAAAATTAAAAAAGAAACGAATGAGAAACGCTTCAAGCATTTTTTTATTTGTGATGTTGACTGGTAAATCAAATCCATACTTTTTTAATTCAAAGATAATTGTATCTCTAGGTAGCGCTAAATAGCTAAATCGATTAAAACGCATAAAACCTCCAGTAAAATTATACTTTAATTTATTATATCAAAAAAGCAAAAAAAATACCAAGATAAAGTCAAAAACAAAATAGTATATAAATATAAACAATATCAAAAAACGATATATATATATATATATATATATATATAATTATTTCTTTCTTGAACTGATAGCGTTTTTGTGATAAAATATATACTATATAATTGTAATTCGAAATTACATAAAAAAATGTGGAAAGTGAACATTATGTATAAATCAAAAAGACAAAAAAATAAATCTTTTGATTGGTATGGCTTGAGCCAACGTTTCTCTATTCGTAAGTATCATTTTGGTGCTGCGAGTGTGCTGTTGGGGACAGCCTTGATTTTGGGTGCTGCCCAAACGACTGCCAAAGCAGAAGAAACAGCTACTGAAAATAAAACAGAAGCTGTGGCATCTGCTCCAAAAGATGATAAGGTAAGTGAGAATGTCGCAAATGTGACGACACCAGCTCTTTCTGCTACGACAGAAGCGGCTGTAGTAGAAAAGCCAACCTTGAGTGATGAGGAAGTTGCAAAATTAGCTGCTGAAGCATCTAAGAAAGATGAAAAAGTAGCTGAGACAGCTACAACTGAAAAAACAGAAGCAGCTGACAAAGAAAAAGCAACACTAACTGCTCCTTCAACTGACAAAAAAGCTGATAAAGCAGTTGATGAAAAAGCTGATAAAAAGGATGAAAAGAAAGCAGAAAATCCAATTACTGCTACTAAAACTGTCCTTGAACAGTTGACATCTGAAGCAGAAGTATTGAACACAACTGCCTCAAATTTTGCGGATAAAAAGGCAGAAGATAAAGCTGGAAAAGAAGCAATCGCAACCGCAGTAGCTTCAGCTAAAGTCCAAATCGAAGCATCTAAGAAAGCCCTTGCTGCTGGAGAAATCACTAAGCAAGAATTGGATGCCCAACTCCAACGTATCTCATCAGCTATCGAAGCAGTTTATGCTGAGATGAAACGTGCAGGACACAACGGTAAAATCGAAGGATTATTAGATGGTACTGCTACAACGACAACTGGTGCTAGAAATAATCCGCCAAAAGAGCTTACTGTTATCCAAAATCCTATGGCTCTTGATGAAGAAGAAGTGTTAACAATTATTAAAAACGTGCGTAACGCTAATCCAGGGTTAACTTTTGATGATGAGATTATAGTTTCTAAAACTGGGGCAAATGGAAATGCTGGTGGAGTAACAATTAAATACGCGGATGGAAGTCCAAGTGTAACTTTTGAATCAGGACGTGTAGTAACTTCTACAGCAGGAGCTAAGAACCTTGAACAATTATCTGATTCTATCAACTGGTTCGATTTTGCTACAGCGAAAATCACTTATACAGATGGATCTACAGCATCTCGTGTTAAATATTTAGATACTCCAATTAATAAAACATTAACAGCAGCAACAGGTTCTACAGGTCGTACGTTTTCTGGTAAATTCACGATGTACCGTGAAGTAACATTAGGGAAAGACTACGTAGTAGATGGTTTTACTTATGTAAAAGGAACAAAAATCAACTCTACTGAAGATGCTTTTCTAAAAATGGGGATTGCAAAATATGAGCAACACTTGTACCACGATGGTAAGACACAAAATGGTGGGGAAATATATGAAGCCCTTCAAGAAGGGATGAGATTCAACGTTCCGACTAAAGTAGAAGGATACAATCTTGTTGCGACAGTTGCTAAACTTGGTCCAAAAGATGTTAAAACAAATGTAGGTAAAGATAAGGGTTACACAGGGAATACTCTACGTTATGACACTAAACATCCTACCGGTCAAATTATTAAAGACGATAAAACAGGTGAAGTTAACAATCTATCTAAAATTGTAAATGGTCCAGATGGTGGTGGTCGTGGAGTAGATGTTTTATTAACTACTATTAATAAAGATTATAGTTATTTAGATAAAGCTGGTATTTCTACAGCTCATAGAGAGTTTAGAGATGACGATTCAGATTTTAAACCTACTGGGGAAAAACGCGAAGGTCTTGTTGCTTTCACATCTTCACGCGACAACTCAAACTTCGGGGTGACATTATCGGTTGGTGCAACATTTAATGGTGTACCAGTAGCAGTTAATGCTATTGTAGCTGACGGAGATGAATCAGGTAACCGTGAGTTTTCACAATTTGAAACAGATGGAACAAACTGGTCTGAACTTATGGAGTTACACTGGGATAACCGTCAAGTTGATGCAAATAAAAGAGTTGTTGAAGCGGCAAATGGTAATTTAGTAGTAACAGATAAAAACGGGAATGTATACCTTGACAGTAAAGGAAACCCTATTATTATCAATAGAACGAAACAACTCCAAGAAGAAAAAGTTCAAGAAGGGGCAAATTCATACACTCGTTACTATCTAACATCTGCGGATGGTTATAAAGTTGTTGTTTCAGAAAAAAATAAAGCATTAGCATTAGATGATTCAGGTAATCCTTATGTCTATGACAAAACTGGAGCAGTATCAACGACTACAAAAGAAGGTATGTTTAAAGAACTTTCTGATGGCAACCGTCAATTAGTTGATGCTGAAGGAAGAGATATCTATTTAGGGTTTAATCATGCTACTGCCGGTTTAGAAACAATTGTATTACCAGCTGGAGTAACGAATCCAGAATTCGTATCAGATACTCCTGAAGATACTAGAAATGGCTGGAAAAAGACAAAATTATATGGAACAGTAAATGGTGTACGTCAAGAGATAACAAAAGATGCATATGGTCACTCTCTTGTAGGGTCTAGTGGTTACCTATTCGAAGAGTGGACTCCAGGTAATCGTGATAAGGGAATGGTGTTTGAAAAACTTACTAAAAATCCACCTAGAGTAGCGAATGCAGGAGATATCGGAGATTTTAGCCGTTATGGATATAATCCAAACGAATGGGCGACTACTTCAGAAGTGTATGGTTCTAAACTATTTGGTTCTAACATTACAGCGTTTAGTTCAAAAAATAGATTGCCTATTGCTTTATCTCAAGATGTAAAAAACCTTTCATTCTATGGTAACTCATCAAGTTCTGTATCTGGAGTTATTGGTTTTATCATTTATGATGGAGGAGATGCTCCAGCATCTTACGGTTCTGCACAACACATTATTGGTAACTTTAACAAAACAGTAAACGGTCGTGAGGTAACTGCTACGCAACCATTTATTGGAAACCAAAAAGCAGACGTAGACTTCCGTACTTCAGTGAATGAACCTTCAGGTGCATGGACTTTAGATGACTTAGTTCATTCTGAAAAATATCATGAAATGTCAATTGGGGCTGAAGCAGCAAATGATAGTGAGAGAAAACGAGTTATTAACCAAAAAGGTGAAGAAGGTGTGTTCTTAATCACTTCATCAGGTAATGCAGTTATTCGTAAAGATAATGGAGAACAAATTGCTGTTAAACAAGGAGAAATTCTTACAGCAATGGATGAAAGAACAGGTACACCAGTAACAGGTGTATATAATCATGCAACACGTATGCTTGGTCTTGGTTCTCTTCCAGATGAAGGATTAGATCAACTTGTTGATCCTGAAGCATTAGATGATAATGGTGAAAAAATTGGTAGAAAAGAGTATACACTTCGTCAAGCTTCTGATACAGAATATGTATTATATGGTGTTCGAGCAAATCCAGGTCAATTTAATGAAAAAGCTTATCTACGTGGGTGGGTAGACTTTGACGGGAATGGTAAGTTCGATAGTTATGAAGAGTCTGAATTAATTGAAGTTACACCAGATAAAAAGACTTATAATATTCGATTCAAAAATATTCCACAGCTATTAGATACGTCTATTGATAAAGTAGGTATTCGATTAAGAATAGCTTTACCAGTTAAAAATGATAAAGGACAGGAAGATAAACAATTAGCATCACCAACAGGAGTTGAGGCTAGTGGTGAGGTTGAAGACTTCCAAACACACGTAATTCACTATCCTCGTGGAACAAGACACACTACTAAAGATTACCAAGGAGTAGAACAAAAAATTAAAATTCCTACAAATGCAATGTTCATTGCAAATGGTAAATCACGTGAATCTAACTATCAAAACTGGGTGCAAATTAATAACACTAGTCTATCACCTAAAATTGTATTAACAGATAAGATTGTAGCTTCAGAAGAAGCCGTTGCAGATGCAAACTTACCAGAATTGCCATCTAACTATCGTAAAGGCGCAGATGGAACAATCTTCGTAGAGAAAAATGATGTTACAGTCTACTCAGGGAAATTTGTAACAGTTAAAGATGCAAAAGGTAACTTATTAGGAACAGCGCTTAAAGTAGTAAACCCTAACAATAACAAGACTGAGTATTTAATGACTGAGTATAATGAATATGATAAAGTAGGTAATAAAGTAGGGACATATAAAATTAATCCTGAAAACAAAGGTGCAAATAAATTAACAGATGCAAATTACTATGAAACAACTGTAACATTTAAGCCAGAATTAGGTTATGTAGGTACTGCAACAGGTATTGCTATCCGTGCATGGGATGACAATAATAGTTCTACTGGATGGGAAGCAACACCAGAAACAATTGCAGCATCTAATAACCAACCTAACTTAGCAGATAAGGATAGAATTAACGGAAACGTAAATGAAAATGTCAATAAGGCTAAATCAATGGATACAGTCTATATACCAACTGTAATCGATATTAAACCGGTAGGTAAAGATGAAACAACTATCGATGAACAAGGGAAAAAGCAAAAAGCATCACCGAAAATCCCAGATCACGGTACAGTAGAATCTATTAACAATGAAACGATTGATGGAGCTAGAATTGATAAAGCACACGTTCTGATTGATAAATCTAAACCTATTGAATTCTCGACTGTTCAAGCTATACCTGGAAAAGTTTACACAGAAGATACAAAAGTAACAGAAGAAACAGTTGTCACATATGAAGACGGTGGTACTGCAACATTTAAACCTGTTGATAAATTACCTGCTGGAACAGTAGTATTTGATCAAAATAAAGCATATACTGTAACTGGAACAGGTAACATTACAGTTAATAAAGTTAACTATGGTGGGGGGACTGTACCTAAAGGTGCTATTCTAACAGGATCTGAACCAACAGCACCTATTGATATTACAGTTAATCGTAATGGCTCAGAAGTTGTAGTTCCTAAAGGTGAAAAACTTAAAAAAGGTGACGTTCTTGTTACTCCATTACCAGTTCAAGGTGGAACTCAACGTACAGAATGGACAATGACGTACCACACAGGAGATACAATTCCAGGGAAACGTACTTCTACAGATGTTACTTTAGCTAATGAAATTACAATTGACCAATTGTTAAAAGATAAAGGTGATTCAATAACATTTAATGGTGTAACATATACTAACAATAATGATGTGATACCTAAAGGTACAATTAGTCATGGTGCTGCGGTTGATTTAATGAACGTTAAACTTCCAAAAGCAACACACGTAAATCCACAAACTGGAGAAGTAACGACTGTAGCTCGTCGTTATACTAAAGTAACGGCAAATGAAATCGTCATTGAAAATGAAGGGACTTATACATTAGTTCCTAAGACAACTACAAATGAAAAAGGTGAAACAGTTTACGAAGATGCAACAGTTGTCTTCACTCCACATCCAAGCTTCGTAGGTGTAGGTACTGGAGTAACATTAAGACAACCCGATGTTGACTATCCAACAGTGGCAGATCCAGATAAGGTTACTAGACGTTACGGAACTGACTACGGTTATGCGAAATACACACCAACAGTAACTCCGAACTTAACAGCTACTATCACACGTAAGATTCACTATGTTTACGAAGGTGATACATCTACAGCTGCTAAAGATAAAACACCAATCTTAACAATCGACGGTAAACCAGTTACAAACGAACAAACATTAACATATAACCGTGATTACATTGTTATGTCTCAAGATGGACAAACTGAAAAAGATATCACAGTAGCATCAGCTATGACTTTAGAAAGTCCAATTACTGTTGTTCGTAAAGGTGACCAAGTCGTTAAAGAAGCTACTACAGTAACTAAATTAAAAGCTGGAGATGTTGTTAAAGCTGGAACACAATTACCAGCTGGAACAGTAATCGTTGGCGCATGGAAAGCAATTAACCCAGAAAATGATCACTTTACGGATATCATTTCTCCAACATTAAAAGGTTATACAGCAGAGGTACAATTACCAGAAGGCGAATATACGAAGAGTGAGAAAAATGGAGTACAATCTCATGTACGTTCATCAAATCAAACTCCTGTAGGAGTATATACACCAACTATTAAAGATGGTAAAGTGAATACTCAAGACGTAGGTGCTTATGAACCAATGGTATCAGCAGTACGTGCAGACAACAAAGATGATTTTGATGTTTATGTATACTATAAAGCTGATAAACAAGTAGCTCGTGTTGTATATATCGATATGGATGCTGCAAATAATGCAGACCAAGGTGTATTAGAAACACATACAGGTTCAACATTAGAAGCTAATAAATCAGCGACAGATACAATCACAAAAGATGAAACACTTTACGGTGATTCAGCAACTCGTATCAAGTACTCAACAGCAGCAACTATTGCGAAATATGAAGCTATGGGATACGAATTAAAACGTGATGGATTCACAAATGATGATGATGGAAATCGTATCGTCGGTGGACGTAAATTCGACGAAGAGTCAGTAGCAGATTCAGTAAATGCAGGTGAAAAAGCACAAAACCAAACATTCTATGTATTCTTAGGACACAAACGTGATACAGGAGCTAAGACTGAAAGAGCTGATGTAACACGTACAATTAACTATAAATACAAAAAAGATGGTTCAAAAGCAGCAGAATCTGTAACAGAAACATTGAACTTCACACGTAACATCACTATCGATATGGCGTTAGCAGCAGCTGCCTTCCCAGAAGATACAGCTACATTCAATGCAGAAAATACTAAAGCTACTCCTGAAGAAAAACAAGCAGCGCAAGCTAAGTATGCTGAGGTAGAAAAACAATACAATGCAGCAGCAGAAAAAGTTAAAGAAGATTCTACTACAGCGCAAGCATTAGCAACAGCAGATAAGGATGTTACAACAACTGAAAAAGCATTAGCAGATGCTAAGAAAGCAAACAATTCATTAGTTATTACAAGTGAATCTACACAAGCTCAGAAAGATGCTAAAGCGGTAGTAGAAGCAGCTTTACAAGCAGCGCAAACAGCTTACGATAATGCATTAGCAGCTCGTAATACAGCTAGAACAAACTACCTAGCAGCAGCTAACTCAGATTTAGCTAAAGCAGTAATCACTACGCAAAAAGCTCTAGAAGCAGAAAATGCGAAAGTAGCAGCAGCTAAAGCAGAATATGAAGCCAAAGTGAAAGATAACAATGCTTCTGATGCTGATAAGAATGCAGCGTTAACTAAGTTTACAGATGCAATAGCACTAGCAAAAACAGCAGCAGTAAATGCAACAGCAGCGCAAAAAGCATTTACAGATGCTAAAGATGAAAAAGAAGCATTAAATGATGCGAAAGTAGCAGAAGCAGTTAAGAATCAAGCAATTCAAGATCGTGCTAACACTACTCAAGCAGCTAAGGAAGCAGCTCGTCAAGCATATTATGATGCAGTAATTGCTAAAGTTAAAGAGGAATCTAAGAAAGAAACTCCAGACAAGAATAAGGTAGCAGCTGTGAGCTTTGGAGAATGGAAAGCTCTAGGAAGTTCAGCAACGAACTTACCAACAAACGAACAATTATCTGAAGCTGAAAAACAATCTGATAATGCGTTCAACCATGTAACATCACCAACTATCACTGGTTACTTAGCAGATAAAGTAGCGATTGATAAAACTGATGCAATTGACCCATTAGCGGATGATTACGAAGTAGATGTATTCTATGAACAAGGTGAACAACGTGCAATAGTTAAGTTTGTAGAAGTAGACGCTAATAATCCTGATACTGTAATTACACCAGGTGTAGCTGAAGACTTAGTGGAAATTGGTAAAACAGGTGATAACTTCGCAACCCTTAACACAGCGGCAGTAAAAGCAGCTATTAAGAAACTAGAAGATAAAGGTTATACATTAGTATCTGATGGATTCGAAAATCCAGGAACTGGTGTAAGCAATACAACATTTGATAATGATCCTAAGAAAGATCAAGAATTTGTTGTTAAAGTTAAAGCTAAAGTAGTGGATATTCCATCATTTGATCCAACTAAACCAGTAAGTAACGATAATCCAAAACCAACTCCAGGTGTAATACCAATCGATCCATCAAATCCATCAGGACCGAAATGGACTGAAGACTTAATCAAAGCTGTAAAAGTTCAAGAAGAAGTAACTCGTACAATTAAGTATGTTTACGAAGATGGAACAGAAGTACCAGCAGACAAACTTGCAGATGTAGCGGATAAGAAAGTTAAGACACTTAAATTCACTCGTCCAGGTAAGATTAATGTAGTAACAGGAGAAATTACTTACGGAGATTGGTCAGCAGATCAAACATTCGATGCAGTAACTTCACCAATTATCGAAAACTACATAGCAGCAGTTGCAGGAGTAACTCCAACAACAGCGAATGTACCAGCTAAGACTGTAACAGCTACAGATAAAGACTTCGAAGAAGTTGTAGTGTACAAGAAAGCTAAACCAGTAACGATTACACCAGATGCGAAAGTTCCAGATCCAGAAGATCCAAATACACCAGCTGATAACCCAATTCAACCAAATAAACCAATTGATCCAAACAATCCAGAAGGACCAAAATGGACTAAAGAGTTGATTGATAAGTTAAGAGCTGCTCGTGAAGAAACAGTAACACGTACAATTACGTACAAATACTCTACTGAAACAAGCGAACTAAAAGCTGAAGATGCAGCTAAAGCAGGTCAAACAGCGGCTGATACAGTTACAAATTCAGTAACATTCAAACGTCCAGTAACAATCGATCCAGTTACAAAAGAATTCACTTACGGAGATTGGGTGGCTGATAATAACGACACTACATTAGAAGGTAAAGCTGATTTACCAGTAGTAGCAGGATATGTTGCAACTGGTGATGTAGAAGGTTCTAAGAAAGATGTAACTGACGTTAAAGCAACTGATAAAGATATTACTGAAAATGTAGTCTACAAAACAGTAGGTAAATATGTACCAGTAATTCCAGATGGAATCACACCTCCTGCAAATACAAACGTAGATCCAAAACCTTATAACAATGATCCACAAGATGGTTCAAAAGTTAAAGATCCAGATCCAACGAACCCAGTGGTACCAGGAACAACAACACCAATCGTTCCACAAATCCCAGGAACTACACCAGTAGGACCAGATGGAAAACCATTGAAACCAGTTGATTCAAACGATCTAAGTAAAGGATACGTACCACCAACACCAACAGATCCAACGAAAGATACATCAATTATCTACGTTAAAGATGGATCACAAGTTGCGGTAGTACACTTTGTAGATGAAAAAGGTAATTCAGTAAATGAATCAGTAGTTGAAACTGGAGATACAGGAAAAGAAATTAGTAAATCTAATGTAGATAAAGTTAAAGCTGCGTTAGAAGCTAAAGGATATGAAGTAGTAGCTCCAACAGATGCACTTTACACAACAGATAAAGAAGGATTCTACAAAGAAGCAGACCGTAAATTTGACGCTGTAAGTGATAAAGCTACAGGAGCAACTGATGAGAAAGTACCTAGCCAACAATACTATGTAATTGTTAAAGCGAAAGAACTTCCAGTCGTACCAACTAAACCAGTAGATAAAAACGACAAGCCAGTTGACCCAACAGATCCAACAACTCCAAACAAACCACGTGATCCAGAAACTACGGTAACACCAAAACCAACAGATCCAGTACCAAACGATCCTAAAGGACGTACTTACGGTGAACTAGGATTGGTTGAACAAGTTACTCGTACAATCGATTACGTATATGATAATGGAACAAAAGTTGAAGAAGACAAACTTGGAACTGCAAAAGATGAAAGAACTAAGACTCTAACATTCACACGTAATGCAAAAATTAATGCTGTAACTGGAGAAGTGACTTACTTAGACGCTAATGGAAATGCAACTACTAAAGAAGCAGCTCCATGGACTCCAGCAACAACAGATACATTCAATACTGTGAACTCTCCAGTAATTGATACTTACGTATTGTTAGATTCTAATCAAAAAACAATTACAGGTGAAACAGTAGTAGCAACTGATAAAGATATCGCTCATAAAGTTGTTTATAAGAAAGCAGGAAGTATTAAACCGCAAATCCCTGCAGGAGTTAACCCGTTAACACCAGCAACTGATACACCATATCCAAATAATCCACAAGATCCAAGTGGAGTATTAAAACCAGACCCACCAAAACCAACGGATCCAACTCAACCTAATGGACCAACAACTCCAGTAATTCCTGAAGTACCAGGGTACACACCATATGGACCAAATGGTAAACCATTAGAAAAAGATCCAAATGGCGGATACAAAGTTCCAGATCTTCCAACAGATCCAACTCAAGATACACCAATCGTGTACGTGAAGAATGGTTCACAATTAGCAATTACGAAATTCGTAGATGTTGATGGAAATGGATTAGCACCATCTGTAGTAGACTCAGGTGATGAAGGTACAAACTTCACGAAAGATGGAGATGTAACAGCAACAATCAACGCTATCTTAGCTCGTGGTTATGAAAAAGTTGAAAACAAAAACAATGAAAAACCATATCCAACAGAAGCAACAGATAAAGTGTTCGATAAGGATTCAGCAACTAACCAAGAATTTACTGTAACGTTCAAAGCTAAAGAACTCCCAGTAGTTCCTACTAAACCAGTAAATCCAAACAATGAACCAGTTGATCCAACAGATCCAACAAATCCAAACAAACCGCGTGATCCTGAAACTTCAGTAACGCCAAAACCAGAAGATAAAGTACCAAACGATCCAAAAGGACGTACTTACGGAGAATTAGGATTAGTAGAAGAAGTTACACGTACAATCAACTACGTGAAGAATGATGGTTCTAAAGCTGCAGACACAGTTAAAGAAACATTAACATTCACACGTAAAGCGAAAATCAATGCTGTAACTGGAGAAGTAACTTACTTAGATAACGATGGGAATGCAACTACGAAAGAAGCAGCTCCATGGACACCAGTAAATGGTGATAAATTCGCTGAGAAAGTCTCGCCTTCAGTAACGAACTACACACCAACAGTAGAAAAAGTAGCTGAGAAAACAGGTGTAACAGCAACAGATGAAGATATCGTTGAAACAGTAGTGTACAACCCTTCAACAACAAACGTTGATCCAAACCCAGTAACGCCAGGTGAAAATCCAGATCCAAATAAAGTAGTAGAAAACGATCCTAAGAAACGTACGTTGAAAGAATTAGGATTAATCGAAGAAGTAACTCACACAGTTCACTACAAACTTGAAGATGGATCAGATGCAGGAATTGCAGACAACGTTCAAAAAGTAACATTTACACGTACTGCTAATATTGATTCTGTAACAGGAGCAATCCTTGAATATGGTAAATGGACACCAGAAACGAAAGAATTTACTGCAGTAACAACTCCAGCTAAAGATGGATACATTGCTTCAGCGAAAACATCCACAGCAAATGCTAATGTAGGAGCGACAGATAAAGATACAGAGGAAACAATTATCTACCGCAAACTTGGTTCATACGTGCCAGTAGTTCCAGCAGGTGTAACACCTCCAGCGGACTTCGATAAGACACCAAAACCATATCCAAATGCGACTCCAGAAGATCCAACAAAACCAGGAACTCCAACTACAACAACAACGATTCCTGAAATCCCTGGAACAACTCCAGTAGGACCAGACGGAACACCATTAACGAAAAATCCAAATGGTGGATACGACTTACCACCAGTACCTAAAGATCCAACTCAAAATACTACAATCACGTATGTTAAAGACGGATCACAAGTAGCAGTAGTTCACTTCATCGAAGTAAACAGCGAAACTGATAAGACTGAAAAAGGTGCAGTAGCGAAATCAATCGTTGATACAGGAGATACAGGAAAAGCCTTCACAAAAGGACAATCAGTAACAGACACAATCAACGCATTGAAAGCTAAAGGATACACAGTAGTAGAAAATGGATATCCAGAAAACGGAACATTTGATGCAGATGCAACTACAAACCAAGAGTACAAAGTGTTAGTAACTGTTAAAGAAATCCCAGTAAGTCCAGATAATGAAACACCAACTCCAAATACTCCAATCAATCCACAAAATCCAGACGGACCAAAATGGACACCAGAGTTAATCAAAGAGTTAGAAAACGGACTTCAAGAAGACGTTAAACGTACAATCAAGTACATCTACTCAGATGGAACAGAAGTACCAGCGGATAAACTTACAGATGTAGCTGACAAGAAAGAGAAAACATTAACATTCAAACGTTCAGCAACAATCAACCCTGTAACAGGTAAGATTACATTTGGAAACTGGACTCCAGATAAACAATCATTCGAAGAAGTAACATCACCAGCAATCGACGGTTACATTGTGGACAGAGCAACTGTACCAGCTAAAGAAGTAACAGAGACTGCAGGAGATATTACAGAAGTAGTAGTGTATAAGAAACTTGGTTCATATGTACCAGTAGTACCAGAAGGAGTAACAGTACCGCCAGGAACTGATACAACACCTAAGGTATATCCAAAAGATCCAACGGATCCAACAAGACCAGGAACACCAACAACAGTGATTCCTCATATACCTGGAGTAACTCCATTAAATCCATCTACAGGTAAACCATTAGAGCCAGTAACACCAGGTAGACCAGAAGACGGATATAAAGTACCACCAGTACCAACAGATCCAACACAAGACACTAACATTGTTTATGCTAAAGATGGTTCTCAAGTAGCAATCGTTCACTTCGTAGATGAAGATGGTAATGCAGTTCATACTTCATTCGCAGAAGCAGGAGATGTAGGATCTAAATTCACTAAAGCAGGTGAAGTCGCTAAGATTGTTACAGAATTAGAAAAATCTGGATACAGTGTAGTTCCAAATAAAGCAGGTCAAGCTGAATACCCAGGAAAAGACGGAGAATTCGATAGCGTTGATGATAAAGGTGAAAACGGAGTGTCTCAAGTTTACTACGTAACAGTAGCTAAACCAGTTCCAGTAACTCCAACAGATCCTAAGAACCCTAACGAAGATCCTAAGAACCCTAACCCAGGAGATCCAATCGATCCGAATAAACCGGACGGACCAAAATGGACTGAAGATGCTCTTAATAAACTAAACAACATTAAGACAGTAACTCGTACAATTACTTACGTTAAAGCTGGTACTGATGAAGAAGTATCATCAACTGAAGCACCAAAAGTAACTGACAAAGTAAACTTTAAACGTACAGCAATTGTAAATCCAAAAGATGGTTCTCTAGTAGGATACGACACAAATGGTGACGGTAAAGCAGATGTACCAGCAACTGACACTGACAGTGGATGGACAGCTGTTAACAACGACACTACATTTGATAAAGTAACATCACCAGTAGTTAAAGGATATGTTCTGAAAAATACAGCTCAAAAAGAAGTAGCAGAAACAACAGGCTTAACTCCTAAATCTGATAATGAAACTATCAAAGTAGAGTACGTACCAGTTGGAACATGGACACCGAAAGTACCAGAAGGTGAAACACCAATTAATCCAATTCCATATCCAAATGATCCAAAAGATCCAGGAAAAGTTGTAGATCCAAACGATCCAATAAATCCAAACGATCCAAACAAACCAAGTGTACCAGTGATTCCACATATCCCAGGAACAACACCAAAAGATCCAAATGGAAATCCACTGAAACCAGTTGATCCAACAGATCCATCTAAAGGATATGTACCACCGACACCTAAGACTCCAACTGAAAATACTGAAATTAAGTATGAAAAAGATACTCAAAAAGCTATAGTAAAATATGTTGTTGAAGGAACAACTAAAGTTCTTCATAAAGAAGAACTAACAGGTGATTCGGGAACTACAATTAACTATACAACAGCGAATAAGCTTGCTGACTTGAAAGTACTTGGATATGAATTAGTAACTGACGGGTTCACAACAGCGACAGATAAGAACTTCGATAAAGATACAAAAGTTGATCAAAACTTCGTTGTAACAGTGAAACCAAAAGTTGTAGACGTTCCACCATTTGATCCAACAAATCCGAACGATCCAAATACTCCAAAACCAGGACAACCAATTGATCCAGAAAATCCAAATGGACCAAAATGGACTGAAGAGCTAATCAAGTCATTAGACACAACTAAACATGTTAACCGTACAATTTCTTATGTGAAAGAAGATGGAAGCAAAGTTGAGTACTTAGATAAAGATGGAAACAAATCTACAGCCGATGTAACTGACAAAGTAACATTCACTCGTGAATTGAAAGTTAATGTTGTAACTGGTAAGATTGTTGATCCTAATGTAGCTTGGACATCTAAAGACACTACATTCGATGCAGTGAAATCACCAGTAGCTCCAGGATACGTTCTGAAAGATGCAACTCAAAAAGTAGTAGCAGAAACTACAGGATTAACTGAAAACTCTAAAGATGAAACTATCAAAGTAGTTTACGTACCAGTAGGAACATGGGTGCCAAATGTACCGAAAGGTGAAACACCAATCGATCCAATTCCATATCCAAATGATCCAAAAGATCCAGGTAAAGTTGTAGATCCAAACGATCCAACAAAACCAAACGATCCAAATAAACCAAGCGTACCAGTGATTCCACATATCCCAGGAACAACACCAAAAGATCCAAATGGAAACCCACTGAAACCAGTAGATCCAGAAGATCCAACAAAAGGATATGTACCACCAACACCTACAACACCTACAGAGAACACTGAAATCAATTACGAAAAAGATACTCAAAAAGCAGTAACGAAATTCGTAGATCCAAGTGGGAACCCAATTCCAGGTGTAACGAACATCGAAGAAACTGGTAAATCAGGTGAGCCATTAACGAAAGCAACAGAAGTAACTACAGAAATTGCTAAGTTAATTGCTAAAGGATATGATCTAGTAAGCAACAACTATGGTAAAGATAATAACGGAAACTTTGACAAAGATTCTGGAAAAGATCAAGAATACACTGTAGTGTTAATACCACACGTTGAGCCAATTAAACCATTTGACCCAACAAATCCAGACGATCCAAATACTCCAAAACCAGGACAACCAATCGATCCAAATAATCCTAATGGACCAAAATGGACTGAAGAGTTAATTAACAAACTTGAAACTACTAAACACGTTACTCGTAAAATCACTTATGTAGAAGATGGTACAGATAAAGAAGTTGCAGACAAAGCAACTGACAAAGTAACATTTACTCGTGAAGCTAAGATTAACGTTGTTACAGGCACTATCGAATATGGTAAATGGACTCCAGTAAACAACGATACTACATTTGATAAAGTAACATCACCAGTAGTTCCAGGATACGTTCTGAAAGATCCATCTCAAAAAGAAGTAGATGAAACTACAGGATTAACTGAAAACTCTAAAGATGAAACAATCAAAGTTGTATACGTACCAGTTGGAAAACTTGTACCGAAAGTACCAGAAGGTGTAACACCACCAACTCCAACGCCTTACGATAATGATCCTCAAGATCCAGGTAAAGTTGTACCACCAAGTCCAACGAAACCAACAGATCCACAAGATCCAAATAGTCCGAAAGTACCAGTAATTCCTTATATCCCAGGAACAACACCAAAAGTTCCACAAGACCCAACGAAACCAGTGGATCCAAACACTAACCCACTTGTACCGTTGAAACCAGTGGATCCAAAAGATCCATCTAAAGGATATGAAGTACCACCAGTGCCAACAGATCCAGGTACGGATACACCAATCGTTTATGAAAATGATAAACAAAAAGCTATCACTAACTTCGTAGATAACAATGGTAAAGTAGTATCTGATCCAGTAGTAGATCAAGGAGATTCAGGATCTAAATTCACTAAGTCTGGAGATGTTGAAAGCAAGATTAAAGAACTTGTTAAGAAAGGTTATGTTGTAACAAGCAACGATTACCCTTCAGCAGATACAGATAGAGTATTCGACAACGATAAAGATAAAGATCAAATCTTCAACGTTAAAGTTACTCCATTAATTGTACCTACAGATCCAAATAGCCCTGATCAACCACAGGTGCCAACTGATCCAACGAAACCAGTAGGTCCAAACAACCCACTGAAACCAGTAACACCATCAACGCCAGAACCAGGTAAACCAGTATTCCCAGAAGATCCAAACAGCCCAGTATGGCCTGAAACAGTGAAAGATATGGTTACAGAAACAACTGCAACTCGTACAATCACTTATGTGGATCGCAATGGAAAAGAAGTCGCAGCTACTCACACTGAAACAATCAAGTTCAAACGTACTGCGAAAGTGAACCTAGTAACTGGAGATATCACATATGGTGAATGGATAGTAGTAGGCAATGATACTATCTTAGATGGTAACAAGTTACCGAAAGTGGATGGATATATCGCTCGTGGCGGAGATATCGAATCATCTCAAAAAGATATTAAAGCAACAGCAGGTGTAAACATCACTGAAAGAGTTGTTTACGACAAACTTGGATCATGGATTCCAAAATTACCAGAGGGACAAACACAAGTTCCACCAACTCCATATCCAAACGATCCGACAGATCCAACGAAACCAGGAACAGATAGACCACGTGTACCATACGTACCAGGATTTATCCCTGTAGATCCAAATGGAAATCCATTGAAACCAGTTGATCCAAACGATCCAACGAAAGGATATGAAGTACCGGTTGTACCGGCAGATCCAACTCAAGATACGCCAATCAAGTACATCCCTGTTCCTAAGCCAAATAATGGTGGTGGCAACAATGGAGGCGGAGGTGGTAATACACCAACTCCACAACCTCAACCAAATCCAACTCCTCAACCAGAACCTAGTCCTGCACCAAATCCTGTTCCAGTGACACCTGAGACTCCTGAACAACCAGTAGTTCCAGTGGCACCTGAACAACCAGCAGAGCCTGCTACACCACAGTATATGGATGGTCAACGTGAACTTCCAAATACAGGTACAGAAGCACACTCTAGTCTTGCAGCACTTGGACTTCTAGGAGCCTTAAGTGGATTTGGATTGATTGCTCGAAAGAAAAGAGAAGATGAAGAATAATCATTTTGATTCTCATTAGATGCTGACTTGCAATCAGATAAAGAAAGAACTTGAGATTTGCTATCTCAGGTTCTTTTCTTTCTCTTTTTGAAAATGGTATAATATAGTGAGAACAATAGAGGAGAAGTGTAAATTGATCGCACAACTAGATACAAAAACAGTCTATAGTTTTATGGAGAGTGTCATTTCGATAGACAAGTATGTGAGAGCAGCTAAAGAATATGGCTACACTCATCTGGCTATGATGGATATTGACAATCTTTATGGGGCTTTCGACTTTCTAGAGGTTACAAAAAAATATGGCATTCATCCTTTATTAGGGCTGGAAATGAATGTATTTATAGATGATAAGGATGTGAATCTGCGTTTTTTAGCTCTATCTAGTGTGGGTTATCAGCAGTTGATGAAACTTTCAACAGCCAAGATGCAGGGGGAGAAAACTTGGTCAATTCTGTCTCAGTATCTAGAGGATATTGCGGTCATTGTGCCCTATTTTGATGGACTGGATTCGCTAAATTTAGGCTGTGATTACTATATTGGAGTTTATCCAGAAACACTGGCCAGCGAATTTCATCATCCTATTTTACCCCTTTATCGAGTCAATGCCTTTGAAAGCAGGGATAGAGAAGTTCTGCAAGTTTTAACAGCGATTAAAGAAAATCTCCCCCTCAGAGAAGTTCCCTTGCGCTCACGACAAGATGTCTTTATATCAGCAAGTTCTTTAGAGAAATTATTCCTAGAACGATTTCCGCAAGCCTTGGACAATTTAGAAAAGCTTATTTCAGGTATTTCTTATGACTTGGATACTAGTCTGAAACTGCCTCGCTTTAATCCTGCTAGACCAGCAGTAGAAGAGTTGAGAGAACGTGCTGAATTGGGACTTACTCAGAAGGGGTTGACTAGTGAAGAATATCAAGACCGTCTAGACCAAGAATTGGCTGTTATTCATGATATGGGCTTTGACGATTATTTCTTGGTTGTCTGGGATTTGTTGCGTTTTGGACGTTCGAATGGTTATTATATGGGAATGGGACGGGGTTCTGCAGTTGGTAGCTTGGTTTCCTATGCTTTGGATATCACAGGGATTGACCCAGTAGAGAAGAATCTCATTTTTGAACGTTTTCTCAATCGTGAACGCTATACCATGCCAGATATTGATATTGATATCCCAGATATTTATCGTCCAGATTTTATCAGATATGTTGGTAATAAATATGGCAGTAAACATGCGGCTCAAATCGTTACTTTTTCTACCTTTGGGGCTAAGCAAGCTCTTCGAGATGTCTTGAAACGTTTTGGTGTGCCAGAGTATGAATTATCTGCAATTACCAAGAAAATCAGTTTTCGTGATAATCTCAAGTCAGCTTACGAAGGCAATCTACAGTTTCGTCAGCAAATCAATAGTAAGTTAGAATATCAAAAAGCCTTTGAAATTGCTTGCAAGATTGAGGGCTATCCAAGACAAACCTCTGTCCATGCGGCTGGTGTTGTGATTAGTGACCAAGATTTGACAGACTATATCCCACTAAAGCATGGTGATGAAATTCCACTGACTCAGTATGATGCTCATGGAGTTGAAGCAAGTGGACTTTTGAAAATGGACTTTCTGGGACTGCGAAATTTGACCTTTGTCCAGAAGATGCAAGAGTTGCTTGCTGAATCAGAAGGTATTCACTTGAAAATTGAAGAAATCGATTTAGAAGACAACGACACCCTAGCTTTGTTTGCGTCTGGTAATACAAAAGGTATCTTTCAATTTGAGCAACCTGGTGCTATTCGCCTGCTCAAACGTGTGCAACCAGTCTGTTTTGAAGATGTTGTAGCAACTACTTCCCTAAATCGACCAGGTGCTAGTGATTATATCAATAATTTTGTAGCTAGAAAACATGGGCAGGAAGAAGTGACTGTTCTAGATTCAGCTCTGGAGGATATTTTGGCTCCAACTTATGGCATTATGCTCTATCAGGAGCAGGTTATGCAGGTTGCTCAGCGATTTGCTGGATTTAGTCTTGGTAAGGCCGATATTTTGCGTCGAGCTATGGGGAAAAAGGATGCCTCTGCCATGCATGAGATGAGGGCTTCCTTTATTCAAGGCTCCATAGAAGCTGGTCATACTGCGGAAAAAGCAGAGCAGGTCTTTGATGTCATGGAGAAGTTTGCAGGTTATGGATTTAATAGATCTCATGCCTATGCATACTCAGCCTTGGCCTTCCAGTTGGCTTATTTCAAAACGCATTATCCAGCCATTTTTTATCAGGTTATGTTGAATTCTGCCAACAGTGATTACTTAATAGATGCACTTGAAGCAGGCTTTGAAGTGGCGCCTCTGTCTATCAACACCATTCCCTATCACGATAAAATTGCCAACAAGTCCATCTATCTAGGATTGAAATCGATTAAGGGAGTCAGCAAGGATTTGGCTCTATTGATTCTTGAAAATAGACCCTATTCCAACATTGAAGATTTTATAGCTAAATTACCTGAGAATTATCTGAAACTTCCTCTGCTAGAACCTTTGGTAAAAGTTGGTCTTTTCGATTCATTTGAAAAAAATCGTCAAAAAGTATTCAATAATTTAGTTAATCTATTTGAATTTGTAAAAGAGTTAGGAAGTTTGTTTGGAGATACTATTTATAGTTGGCAGGAATCGGAAGATTGGACGGAACAAGAAAAATTCTATATGGAACAAGAGCTTTTAGGGATAGGTGTCAGCAAACATCCCCTACAAACTATCGCAAATAAAGCTATTTACCAGATTACACCAATTGGGAATTTGTCAGAAAATAGTTACGCTATTATTTTGGTTGAAGTTCATAAAATAAAAGTAATTCGTACCAAAAAGGGCGAAAACATGGCTTTCTTACAGGTAGATGATAGTAAGAAAAAATTGGATGTCACTCTCTTTTCAGACTTATATCGACAGGTTGGGCAGGAAGTAAGAGAAGGAGCCTTCTACTATATTAAAGGGAAAGTCCAGTCACGTGACGGTCGTCTGCAAATGATTGCACAAGAAATAAGAGAAGCAGTGGCTGAGCGCTTTTGGATTCAGGTGAAAAATCATGACTCGGATCAAGAAATCTCGAGAATTCTAGACCAATATAAAGGCCCAATCCCAGTCATCATCAGGTATGAAGAGGAACAGAAAACGATTGTTTCTCCCAACCATTTTGTGACTAAATCCACTGAATTAGAAGCGAAATTAGGTGGAATCGTTATGAAAACGATTTATCGCTAAAATTACGGAAAATAGAGGAATTTTCCAATTAAATGTGATATAATCAGTAAGAATGTTAAAAGAAAAAGGAGCATAACCAATATGAAACGTATTGCTGTTTTGACTAGTGGTGGAGACGCCCCTGGTATGAACGCTGCCATCCGTGCAGTAGTTCGTCAAGCAATTTCAGAAGGAATGGAAGTGTTTGGTATCTATGATGGATATGCTGGTATGGTTGCCGGTGAAATTCATCCCCTAGATGCAGCTTCAGTAGGGGACATCATTTCTCGTGGTGGTACTTTCCTTCACTCTGCTCGTTACCCAGAGTTCGCTCAACTTGAAGGGCAACTTAAAGGGATTGAGCAATTGAAAAAACACGGAATTGAAGGTGTAGTTGTTATCGGTGGTGACGGATCTTACCACGGTGCTATGCGTTTGACTGAACATGGCTTCCCAGCTATCGGTCTTCCGGGTACAATCGACAACGATATCGTGGGTACTGACTTCACAATCGGTTTCGACACAGCGGTTACTACTGCTATGGACGCTATCGATAAGATTCGTGATACATCATCAAGTCACCGTCGTACATTTGTTATCGAAGTTATGGGACGTAACGCAGGTGATATCGCTCTTTGGGCTGGTATCGCAACTGGTGCTGATGAAATCATCATTCCTGAAGAAGGCTTCAAGATTGAAGATATCGTAGAAAGCATTAAATGTGGTTATGAGTGTGGTAAAAAACACAACATCATCGTCTTGGCAGAAGGTGTGATGTCAGCGGCTGAATTTGGTCAAAAACTAAAAGAAGCTGGAGATACAAGCGACCTTCGTGTAACAGAACTTGGACATATCCAACGTGGTGGTTCTCCAACTGCGCGTGACCGTGTATTGGCGTCACGTATGGGTGCCCATGCTGTTAAACTTCTTAAAGAAGGTATCGGTGGTGTTGCGGTTGGTATCCGTAATGAGAAAATGGTTGAAAACCCAATTCTTGGAACTGCAGAAGAAGGAGCATTGTTTAGCTTGACTGCAGATGGTAAGATTGTGGTTAACAACCCACATAAGGCTGACCTTGAGCTATCTAGCTTGAATAAGAGCTTGTCATAATTTATAATTTAGTTAATAAGACCAAAAAGGTCATATATATAAAGGAGTCACAAAAATCATGAACAAACGTGTAAAAATCGTTGCAACTTTGGGACCTGCGGTAGAAATCCGTGGTGGTAAAAAATTCGGTGATGACGGTTACTGGGGTGAAAAACTTGATGTTGAAGCTTCAGCTAAAAACATTGCTAAATTGATTGAAGCTGGTGCTAACACATTCCGTTTCAACTTCTCACACGGTGACCACCAAGAACAAGGTGAGCGTATGGCAACTGTTAAACTTGCAGAAAAACTTGCAGGTAAAAAAGTTGGTTTCCTTCTTGATACAAAAGGACCAGAAATCCGTACAGAATTGTTTGAAGGAGATGCAAAAGAGTACTCTTACACAACTGGTGAAAAAATCCGTGTTGCGACTAAACAAGGAATCAAATCAACTCGTGATGTGATTGCATTGAACGTTGCTGGTGCTCTTGATATCTATGATGATGTTGAAGTTGGTCGTCAAGTTTTGGTTGACGATGGTAAACTTGGACTTCGTGTGGTTGCTAAAGATGACGCAACTCGTGAATTTGAAGTTGAAGTTGAAAACGATGGCGTAATTGCTAAACAAAAAGGTGTTAATATCCCTAACACTAAAATTCCTTTCCCAGCTCTTGCTGAACGTGATAACGATGATATCCGCTTTGGTCTTGAACAAGGTATCAACTTCATCGCGATTTCATTCGTACGTACTGCAAAAGACGTGAACGAAGTTCGTGCAATCTGTAAAGAAACTGGAAACGGACACGTTCAATTGTTCGCTAAAATCGAAAACCAACAAGGTATCGACAACTTGGATGAAATCATCGAAGCTGCTGATGGTATCATGATCGCTCGTGGTGACATGGGTATCGAAGTACCATTCGAGATGGTTCCAGTTTACCAAAAAATGATCATCAAGAAAGTCAATGCTGCAGGTAAAGTTGTTATCACAGCAACAAACATGCTTGAAACAATGACTGAAAAACCACGTGCAACTCGTTCAGAAGTATCAGACGTATTCAACGCTGTTATCGACGGTACTGATGCTACAATGCTTTCAGGTGAGTCTGCAAACGGTAAATACCCACTTGAGTCAGTAACTACAATGGCTACAATCGACAAGAACGCTCAAACTCTTCTTAACGAATACGGTCGTTTGAACTCAGATTCATTTGAACGTAACTCTAAGACAGAAGTAATGGCTTCAGCTGTTAAAGATGCTACTAACTCAATGGACATTAAATTGATTGTAACTCTTACTAAGACAGGTCACACTGCACGTTTGATTTCTAAATACCGTCCAAATGCTGATATCTTGGCATTGACATTCGACGAATTGACAGAACGTGGATTGATGTTGAACTGGGGTGTTATCCCAATGTTGACAGATGCTCCATCATCAACTGATGATATGTTCGAAATTGCTGAACGTAAAGCAGTTGAAGCAGGTCTTGTACAATCTGGTGACGATATCGTTATCGTAGCTGGTGTGCCAGTTGGAGAAGCTGTTCGTACAAACACAATGCGTATCCGTACAGTACGCTAATCAAAATGAAAAAAAGCCTATCATATCAAGCTTTCTAGCCTGTATGATGGGCTCTTTTTTTGTCTAGGGGGCAAAACTTTTTACTTTCGATTTAATGCGACGATATCAAGTGCGTCAAATACTGCTTGCTTCAGATTTTTTGTAACGTGAGTATAGATCTAATTGGTAGTTTTCGGATTTATGCCCAAACTGTGACATGATAGCTTTTAAAGTAATGTTCTTTTTTTACGTAAACTTCATAAAATGTTTAGTTAAGATAGAGATAAAAATAACTCCCTGATGACTCAAGGAGTTTTTTCTATCTAAATTAGTTTTTAGAAGCTGCTTCGAATTCTGGATTTTTCCATGCTTCGTCAATGATAGCTTGCAATTCTTTAGCAGATGCTTGCATTTTTTGAGTTTCTGCGTCGTTCAATGGGATATTTACTGGACGAACAATACCATGTGCACCAACAACAGCTGGTTGACCGATAAAGACGTTTTCAACTCCGTATTGACCTTCTTGGAATACTGAAAGTGGAAGTACTGCGTTTTCATCGTCAAGGATTGCTTTAGTGATACGGGCAAGGGCTACTGCGATACCGTAGTATGTTGCACCTTTTTTGTTGATGATTGTGTAGGCAGCATCACGAACACCTTCGAACAATTCAATCAATTCAGCTTCTTGAACATTTTGAGTGTCTTTAAGGAATTCTTCAAGGTTTACACCAGCGATGTTAGCGTGTGACCAAACAGCGAACTCAGAGTCACCGTGTTCACCCATAATGTAGGCGTGCACTGAACGAGCATCAACATCCAATTTTTCAGCAAGTGCTTGACGGAAACGAGCTGAGTCAAGTGAAGTACCTGAACCGATAACGCGTTCTTTAGGGAATCCAGAGAATTTCCAAGTTGAGTAAGTCAAGACGTCAACTGGGTTAGCAGCAACAAGGAAGATACCTTTGAAACCTGATTCAACAACTTGAGTTACAATTGATTTGTTGATAGCAAGGTTTTTACCTACAAGGTCAAGACGAGTTTCACCTGGTTTTTGAGGTGCACCTGCAGTGATTACAACAAGGTCAGCGTCTGCACAGTCAGAGTATTGAGCTGCATAGATTTTTTTAGGTGAAGTGAAGGCAAGGGCGTGACTAAGGTCAAGCGCATCACCAACAGCTTTTTCATGCAATTGTGGAATTTCGATAATTCCAAGCTCTTGTGCAATTCCTTGGTTAACAAGTGCAAAAGCGTAAGATGAACCTACAGCACCATCACCGACAAGGATAACTTTTTTGTGTTGTTTAGTTGAAGTCATTATTCTAAACATCTCCTTAATTTTATTCAGGGATTTCCCCAGTTATTTCAATTTTATCACTTTTAAAAAGCTTTGTCACGGATATGCATTAGAGTTCTTGATGTAAACGTTTTAGTGATTTTAGATACCTGAAATATGGAAGACATTATGGTATAATATTGTTAATTACTAATTGTGAAATGAGGCATTTATTAATGCAGGATAGAAATTTAGTGAATGTCAATCTGACAAAGGAGATGAAGACGAGCTTTATCGACTACGCCATGAGTGTTATCGTAGCGCGGGCTCTTCCTGATGTTCGAGATGGCTTGAAACCCGTTCATCGTCGGATTCTCTACGGAATGAATGAATTGGGTGTTACTCCAGACAAACCTCATAAAAAATCTGCTCGTATTACAGGGGATGTCATGGGGAAATACCACCCACACGGGGATTCCTCTATCTATGAAGCCATGGTCCGTATGGCTCAATGGTGGAGCTACCGTTACATGCTTGTCGATGGGCATGGAAACTTTGGTTCTATGGATGGAGACGGTGCAGCTGCCCAGCGTTATACTGAGGCACGTATGAGCAAGATTGCTCTGGAAATGCTTCGTGATATCAACAAAAATACAGTTGATTTCGTTGATAACTATGATGCCAATGAACGTGAACCCTTGGTATTGCCAGCGCGCTTTCCAAATCTTTTGGTTAATGGAGCGACTGGTATTGCGGTTGGGATGGCAACCAATATTCCACCTCATAACCTGGGTGAAACCATTGATGCAGTGAAGTTGGTCATGGACAATCCTGAAGTGACTACTAAGGACTTGATGGAAGTCTTGCCTGGTCCAGATTTTCCAACTGGTGCTCTTGTTATGGGGAAATCAGGTATTCATAAGGCTTATGAAACAGGTAAAGGTTCTATTGTCCTTCGTTCACGTACTGAAATTGAAGAAACTAAGACTGGCCGTGAGCGTATTGTTGTTACAGAATTTCCTTATATGGTCAATAAAACAAAGGTGCATGAGCATATTGTTCGTTTGGTTCAGGAAAAACGCATTGAGGGTATTACAGCAGTTCGTGATGAGTCAAACCGCGAAGGGGTTCGTTTCGTAATCGAGGTCAAACGTGATGCATCCGCAAATGTTATTCTCAATAACCTCTTCAAGATGACCCAGATGCAAACCAACTTTGGTTTCAATATGCTTGCTATCCAAAATGGTGTACCCAAGATTTTGTCCCTTCGTCAGATTTTGGATGCTTATATTGAGCACCAAAAAGAAGTGGTTGTTCGTCGGACTCGTTTTGATAAGGAAAAAGCAGAAGCGCGTGCTCATATCTTAGAAGGTCTCTTAATTGCGCTAGACCATATCGATGAAGTGATTCGTATCATCCGTGCTAGTGAAACGGATGCGGAAGCACAAGCTGAGTTGATGAGCAAGTTTAAGCTTTCTGAACGTCAAAGTCAAGCTATTCTTGATATGCGTCTTCGTCGTTTGACAGGTTTGGAACGCGATAAGATTCAGTCTGAGTATGATGACCTCTTGGCTCTGATTGCGGATTTAGCAGATATTCTTGCTAAGCCAGAACGTGTTTCTCAAATCATTAAAGATGAATTAGACGAAGTTAAGCGTAAGTTTGGCGACCAACGTCGTACTGAATTAATGGTCGGTGAAGTCTTAAGCCTTGAAGATGAGGACTTGATTGAAGAATCGGATGTCTTAATCACTCTTTCTAACAAAGGATACATCAAACGTCTGGACCAAGACGAATTTACCGCTCAAAAACGTGGTGGTCGTGGTGTTCAAGGTACTGGAGTTAAGGATGATGATTTTGTTCGTGAGTTAGTGTCAACTAGCACCCATGATCACTTACTCTTCTTTACAAATAAAGGCCGTGTCTATCGCCTGAAAGGCTATGAAATTCCTGAGTATGGTCGTACAGCCAAGGGCTTGCCGATTGTCAATCTTTTGAAATTGGATGAAGGCGAAAGTATTCAAACCATCATCAATGTCGAGTCAGAACGCAGTGATGATGCTTATCTCTTCTTCACAACCCGGTATGGTATTGTTAAGAGAACCAGCGTTAAGGAATTTGCTAACATTCGTCAAAATGGACTTAAAGCACTGAACCTCAAAGATGAAGATGAGTTGATTAATGTCTTGTTGACGGAAGAAGATACGGATATTATCATTGGTACCAAGTTTGGTTATGCAATTCGCTTTAATCAATCAGCCGTTCGTGGAATGAGTCGTATCGCTACGGGTGTGAAAGGTGTTAATCTCCGTGATGGGGACACAGTTGTTGGTGCTAGTGTGATTACAGACCAGGATGAGGTTCTGATCATCACTGAAAAAGGATATGGTAAGCGCACCGTTGCGACTGAATATCCAACAAAAGGTCGTGGTGGTAAAGGGATGCAAACTGCTAAAATTACTGAAAAGAATGGTTCCCTTGCTGGTCTTATGACAGTTAAAGGCGATGAAGATTTGATGATTATCACTGATACAGGTGTCATGATTCGAACCAACGTTGCCAATATTTCACAAACAGGTCGCTCAACTATGGGAGTTAAAGTGATGCGCCTGGACCAAGATGCTAAAATTGTAACCTTTACTACGGTTACAGCGGCAGAAAAAGAAGAAGTTGGGGCAGAAAACGAAACAGAAGGTGAAGCATAATGTCTCATAAAAAGAACAAAAAGAAAACAAATCGTAAAAATTTACTAATCAATATCCTGGCAGGATTTTTAATTCTCTTGTCACTTGCTTTGATTTTCAATTCAAAAATTCGTGATATGTTCATGGTTTGGAATACTAATAAATACCAAGTCAGCCAGGTATCAAAAGAAAAATTGGAAGAAAATCAAGATACAGAAGGAAATTTTGACTTTGATTCAGTAAAAGCTATCTCGTCAGAAGCTGTCTTATCCTCACAATGGGATTCGCAAAAATTGCCTGTTATCGGTGGAATTGCTGTTCCTGAGGTAGAAATTAACTTGCCTATTTTTAAGGGGCTCGATAATGTCAATCTCTTCTATGGAGCTGGTACAATGAAGCGTGACCAAGTGATGGGGAAAGGAAACTATTCACTTGCGAGCCATCACATCTTCACGGCGGAAAATGCCAGTCAAATGCTTTTTTCTCCACTGTCACGTGCTAAAAATGGGATGAAAATTTATCTAACTGATAAGGATAAAGTTTATACCTATGAAATCCGTGAAGTGAAGCATGTGACTCCAGATCGCGTCGATGAGATTGATGACCGTAGTGGTGTTGATGAAATCACGCTTGTAACCTGTGTAGACTATGATGCGACAGAGCGTATTATCGTAAAAGGTGATTTGAAAGATACAAAAGACTATTCACAAACCCCTGAAGAAATTCTAACAGCTTTCAATCAACCATATAAACAACGCTATTAAAGATAAAATCAGTAAAATCTGGCTCTTTGTCAACTGTAGTGGGTTGAATAAAAGCTAAAACCGAGAAAGGA
>NZ_JVLX01000018.1:0-9354 GCF_001070815.1 Streptococcus pseudopneumoniae
CCACAACCTCAAAACAGTGTTTTGAGCAGCTTGCGGCTAGCTTCCTAGTTTGCTTTTTGATTTTCATTGAGTATAAACAAGCGACGCCATCGTTTTCTTTCCATACTAACCTCCATCAAAAAAGTCCTCACACAAAAAACTTGTGTGAGGACGTCGATGCGCGGTACCACCTCAATTATAGGGAATTTCCCTATCGCTCTGTCTCGCAATAACGAGATGCACTGTAAGGTGTGCTCACCGAATTTTTATGATTTCAAATTCTAAATAACATCCAGCCCAATTTTCATCATCATCACTTATCTGTTTTCAGCGACCACAGACTCTCTAAAAAGTTTATATGATTACTTTTCTGAATGGTTAAATTATATCATTTTTCAATTACTTGTCAATAGTATTTGAGAATTTTTTTGAACTCTTCAAAAACTTCCCCTATAGAAAAGAGGAAGCTTGATAGGTATCAGCCTGAATTACGCAATCCTGTCGCAATTCCGTTGATGGTTGTATGGATTAATTTTTCTTGATCGCTTGATAATTCTCCTCGACGTTGACGTTTAATCAACTCCAACTGGATATAGTTGAGGATATTAAAGTAAGGCATACGGTAATCCAAACTTGCTTTTAGATATGGATTTTCAGATAAAAGTTCATCATAACCTTCGATAGCCAGGATGACTTCCTTGGTAACTTGCCATTCATTTAGAATAGTCTCATAGATTGCTTTTACTTCTTCATCCTCACAAAGTTTGGCATATTCAAAAGCAATGTTCATATTTGATTTTGACAAGACCATATCAACATTTGAAAGAAGCGATTGGAAGAAAGGCCAATTTTGGTACATATCTCGTAGGATAGCGATATTCTCTGGATTTTTATCGATAAATTCTTTGAAACTTGAACCAACCCCATACCATCCAGGGAACATGACACGACTTTGCGACCATGAGAAGACCCAAGGGATAGCTCGCAAACCACCGATTTCAGTAATAGTCTTACGAGCAGCTGGACGAGAACCAATGTTAAAGCTTGAAATAGCCTTGATTGGACTTGATTCGAAGAAATAATCATAGAAATGGTCATTACCAAAGACCAAATCACGGTAGATATCGTAACTACGGTCCACCACTTGGTCCATAATAGCTTCGTAACGATTTGAGGTATTGGTATCGCTCTTCTTCTGAGTAATCATACGATTAATGGCTGCAGATACTAGCATTTCAAGATTATAGTAGGCAGCATCTTTGTTACCGTATTTATTCCCAATTACTTCACCCTGCTCCGTCAAGCGGATACGGTCCTTAATCGACTTGAGCGGTTGAGATGTGATGGCTTCATAGGTTGGTCCACCACCACGACCGACAGTCCCACCACGACCATGGAAGAAGGTAACCTTAACGCCAAATTCATCTCCAATAGCAGTCAATTGTTGTTGAGCCTTGTAGAGGGTCCAACATGATGATAGATAACCACCATCTTTATTACTATCAGAGTAACCAAGCATGATTTCTTGGTAGTTATTACGTGAAGCAATCCATTTTTTAGCAAGAGGAAGAGAAAGGTATTCTCTCATGGTTTCTTCTGAGTGGTCCAAGTCCTCGATTGTTTCAAAGAGAGGAACGATTTGGACACGAGCTCTTTCTTTATCAACTAACCCTACTTCTTTTAGCAAGATAGCCAATTCCAACATGTCTGATACGCTGGTTGCATGTGAAATGATGGTTTGACGAATGACATCATCTCCCAACTTATCTTTCAACTTACGAGCAGCCTTAAAGATTGCTAATTCTTTTTCAAGTAACTCTGATTTTTCAACATGAGTGGCAGAAAGAATACGTGGATCTTCCTCTAATTCTTTCAAGAGAAGCTGGCATTTTTCTTCTTCACTTAGTTCGCTATAATGAGAATGAATACCCGCTGATTTCAAGAGTTCAGCTACACAGGCTTCGTGAACACTAGAATCTTGACGCATGTCAATAGATGCCAAATAGAAACCAAAAATTTCAACTGCCTGAATTAGCTCAACAAAATCACCAGAAATCAGTGCTTCACCCTTGTTTTCCAAGAGGGAATCACGAATGGTAATTAAATCCTTATAAAAATCATTAGCTGTTTCATAGCGAGCTCCAACTTCCTTATCCTCAATAAGATAAGCTTTTGTCGCTTGGATTTTTGATTGAATATCAAACAAGGCACGACGGTATAGCTCTTTTTCACGATAAATCGAATTATCCTTGGATTGACGAGCCATTTCTCTGACTTGCTTGCTCACATTGACAATACTAGTTGAGAGAGAGAACTCACGATAAAGTTGGTAAATCTTTTCATCATAGTAGTTCATGATGACTTCACACTGAGTCATAGCAGATTGTTTTAAGGTATCTGCTGTAACAAAAGGATTACCATCACGGTCTCCACCAATCCACATTCCCATGGTAATTGGTTTAGGATGTTTCAACTCCAAGCCGTGTTTTTTAGCCAGACGCTTGTACTCAGCAGTCAAATGAGGAACTGCCTTCAAGAATGAGCTATTGTAGTATTCCATTACATTCGTGATTTCATTGGTTACTTTTAATTTCTTTTCACGAATCATATCTGTCTGCATGATAATCTCAATGTAACGACGGAGATCATTATGCCATTTTTCCTTATTAATCAAGCCTAATTTCACATCACGATACTTACGCAAGAGGGTGTGGATATGGTTGGTCAAATCCAACATACTCTTACGTTGCACTTGTGTTGGATGGGCTGTCAAAACAGGAACAACATTCAAGTGTTCAAGAATTTCAACCGCATTTTCTTTTTCTGCAACCATTTTGATTGTTGCTGACAACTTACCAAGATAATCTTGATCAATATTATTTTGGTGATTGATTTCATAAGCTAAATCCACATCTTCTGAAATATTAATCAAAAGAGGCAAGATAGAGAAATAGCGTGAAATATAAGCCATTTCATCATTTGTCAGACTAGTAACTAATTGGTTCAAACCTTGATAATCTTCTTGAGTTGACAATTCCTTCAACTGCATGATTTTTTCAAAAGTCTCTGGGGCAAGCATGTTTTTAGTGATATCTTCTAACAATTCTGTTAAAATCAATACTTCTTCTTGTATAACAGCTTTATTACTATAGTTTTCTAATTTTTGAAGAGACATAGGTAATCCTTTCCACTCTCAGCTCTACATATAGTTTGATGAGTGAGCTTCTAACTCCTCATATAATCGGGCACGTTTTTCACTTGCATCAATATTTAAGACAAAGGCGATGGCTACAGACAAGACTAGGAGACTGTTCCCTCCTTGCGATAAGAAGGGGAAGGTTACTCCTGTCGAGGGAATAATACCAGAAATTCCACCGATATTGACAAAGACCTGTACCAACATCATCCCCCCAACCCCAATCGCCATCATAGAATTAAAGGGATTCTTAGCACGAATTCCTACTAGGATAATTCGCAAAATCAGGAAAAAGACGAGTGCTAAAATCAAGCTAGCTCCCACAAATCCAAACTCTTCAATGACAATTGAAAATACAAAGTCTGTATGGGCCTCTGGTAAATAACCACGTTTTTCGATTGAATTTCCTAATCCTAGACCAAACCACCCACCATTTACCATAGCAAAGTAGGAATTTGCAAGTTGGTGTCCTGCTCCTGCCAAATCGGCAAAGGGATTAAAGTAGGCACTGAAACGCTTGGCAACGTAACCAAATACTGGAACTTTTGAAAACTTATCAACCCCAATCATAGAAATAGCCGATAGAGATAGGGCTGAAGTGCCAAACAATACACCGATAAAGGCTATAAACCAACGATGAGCAATCCCACTAACTGTATACATAATCAAGGCGACCAGAGCTAGGATGGTGGCATTCCCCAAGTCTGGGAAAATAGCCAAACTTCCTATCATGACAAGTAGGACAAAACGCCAATCATTAAAAGCACGAGGAATCCATTGATTTTGAGTTAAAACTTGAAAATCGTAAATACCAATTTCATCCTGTTGTTTTGAAAAACGTTGAGCCAAGTACCAGACGATGATAATCTTCAAATACTCCGCTGGTTGAATGGTCAAAGGTCCTACTGAAATCCAACCATAGGCTCCATTGACTGGCGTACCAATTAAGCGAGCCAGAGCTAAGAGAATCAGCTCAACAAACATAACAATAAATAAGAGACGTTCTTTTCTTAAAAAATTCAGTTTCAGCTTATATATCAAGGCAATCAATATTAAACTAAATATCCAAAACATTCCCTGACTTCGAACCGATTGGAGGGCACTTTTACCCTCTTCGATAAGAATGGCACTGGTTGTAGAATAAACTACAATCAAGCCCAAAATTGATAAAAGTAAGTAAGGAACTAGAATAGAATAGTTTAATAGGTGCCTCTTACTAATCTTCATAGTATCACCAATCTAATGAGAACAAAAGAAATTATTCCCAAATTCCGTTTATTTTCTAGTTTTGACTGCTATTATACCATTTTTTCTGAAAGAAAAAAACTCTTACCCTTCAGATAGAAGATTTTCTCATAAGAAAAAGAGCACTTGGCTCTTTTCTGTTTTATTCTTTTGAAGAACTGCTTGAGCTTGAATCTCCACCACCGATGTATTGAGTGAAGATATTTTGGAAGGCCTGGTCTTTAACCTTGATATTGGCTGCTTGCAATTCTTTTCCGATAATACTTTGAACAAATGATGCGTCGTTTTGTTTTTGAGTTAAGATAACAGTTTTTAATTTTTCTTTATAGTCATCGATATTAGATGATTTTTCTGTTTTCTTAATCAGTTTAACAATGTAATATTGACTGCTGTAGGCTTGTGTTCCAGTAACACTAATCACATCAGAAACACCATTTACATCTAAAGCAAAAGCTGCTTTCTTAACTTGATCTGGTACTTCTGTTGAAGCAGAATCAAAAGTGATTTCTCCACCATTCGCTTTAGTTTTCTCATCTGTTGAATTATCTTTGGCTAATTGAGCAAAGTCTGCATCACTAGCTTTGGCTTTTTCGAGGACTTCTTTCGCTTTATCCTCATTATCAAGACGAATGATTTGAGCCGTTACATCTGGAGTGTACTCGTCAAAAGCCTTCTTGTAAGCATCGTCTGTCAATTCAGCTTCTGCTGCTTTTTTAACTGCCAACTCAACTAATTTACTAGTACGAATTTGCGCTTTACGTGTTTCAAGAGTCATTCCTGCTTGTGATAAGACACGTTGGTAGTTATCACCGTATTGTTTTTCTTCCTGAGCTATAGTATCATCGACTTCTTTGTCATCTACTTCTGAACCGTATTGTTTTTCAAATACTTTTTGGATGGTCAAGTTCAACAAGACTTGTTGGGCTGAAGGATTGCTTTTCACTTGCTCATAAAATTGATGTTCTGTGATGACATCCCCCTTCATGCTGATAAGGTCTGCACCTTCTGAACCTTTGGAACAAGCTGCTAAAGTTGCTACTGATAATAGTGTAATGGCACCTGCCAATAGTTTTTTCTTCATGTCTACTCCTTTGAGATAAGTGTTACCCTATCTATTTTACTATATTTTCTTAAATTTTTCTGAAAATCATTCGCTGTCAGGCAATTGAACGTCTGCTACATTTTTACGAAGCATGAGAATTCCGTCTCCCAGAGGTACTAGTGTTGCGGTGAGTCCTGGATTGTCTAAGGTTGCATCAAATAGTCTTTGAAGTCCTCTGTAAATAGTTCGCTGACCACGACGGACTTCCATAATATCCTTGGCAACATCACCACCTTGGAAGATATCATCCAAAACAACCACACCACCAACTTCCAAGTGTTTGAGGATTTCTGGCAGAAAGACAATGTATTTAGACTTAGCAGAATCCATAAAGACGAAATCATAGGACTCTGTCAGTGTCGATAAGACATCTACCGCATCTCCCTCTAGGAGAGTGATTTGCTTGCGACTGTCAAACTGGGCGAAATTTTCCTTGGCAAAACCAATCATTTCTGGATTGCGATCAATCGTTGTAATCTTGGCATTTGGCGCATGTTCCGCCATCAAGAGGGCTGAAAAACCGATAGCCGTCCCAATTTCTAGAATGTTTTTTGGTTGCATGGTTTCCATGAGAAAACGGAAATAAGCAACCGTTTCATGGGGAATGATGGGAATATTTTCCTTGCGAGCAAAGTCTTCCAATTCTTTCAAAGAGCCTGTGACTTGCTTTTGACGCTGTCGCATCAACTCCACAATTTCTTCTTTGACAACAGGACGACGCATGTTATGGTTGGCATTTTTACTATACGATTCAACCATCTTATGCCAATCCCAATTTTTCAACAAGGGCTTCAAACTCATTCAAACGACGTTCAAAGACTGCAAAGGCATCGTTGAGATATTCTTCCTTCTCCATATCAACACCAGCTTTTCTCATGACATTGAGTGGATAGTCAGATTTACCTGCCTTGAGGTAGTCGATATAGCGGTCACGGTCTTCTTGACTACCATGAACAATTTTTTCAGCCAAGGCTGAAGCTGCTGCAAAGCCAGTTGAATATTGATATACATAGTAGTTATAGTAGAAGTGTGGAATGCGAGCCCACTCGTATTGGATTTCAGGGTTGTCTTCCTTACTTAAACCATAATACTCTTGGTTCAAGTCTGCGTACAGTTTATTTAAGAAATCGCTTGTCAAGACTTCACCATTTTGATCCGCTTGGTGAATGGCGTGTTCAAACTCAGCGAATTGAGTTTGACGGAAAACTGTTCCACGGAAACCATCTAGGAAGTTATTGAGAATCGCAAAGCGCGTTGCGTCGTCTTCCACTTCTTCCAATAATTTCTCCGTCAAGATATTTTCATTAGTGGTTGAGGCAATCTCAGCCAAGAAGATAGAATAATCTCCGTAAACATAAGGCTGAGTTTCGCGAGTATAGCTGGAATGCATACTGTGGCCTGTTTCATGAACAAGAGTAAAGAGATTGTCCAGATTGTCCTGCCAGTTGAGAAGCATGAAGGCATTGGTATCGTAAGAACCACCAGAGTAGGCTCCTGAACGCTTGCCTTGATTTTCATAAACATCAATCCAACGCTCGCTGAAGGCACGTTTAACACGGCTCAAGTAATCCTCACCCAAGACTGCCAAGGCTTCTTCGGCTTTTTTCAAGGCTTCTTGGTAGGTAAAACTATATTCAACAGATGAAAGCGGTGTGTAGACATCGTACATCTTGAGGTCTGAAATTCCCAAAATCTTTGAACGAAGCTCAAGGTAACGATGCAAGAGGGGTAAATGCTTGCGAACTGCTGCTACCAAATTGTCATAAACACTCTCTGGAACAAAATTCGCAGCGAGGGCTGCATGACGAGCACTCTTATAGTTGCGAACTTTGGCACGGTAGTTTTGCACCTTAACATTGGTTTGCAAGATTTTGGCATAGGTATGTTGGAATTGTTCATAAGTCGCATAAAGTGCTTGATAAGCACCACGGCGAACTTCACGATTTTTAGACTCCATCAAACGTGTGTAAGTTCCATGAGATAGCTGAACTTCCTTACCATCATCGTCAAGGACATAAGGGAATACAATATCCGCATTGTCCAAGATAGCGAAGGTTTCACTTGCTGAACCAAAGATTTCACCAGCTCCAGCTAATAATTCTTCTTCACGTTGTGATAGAACATGTTCCTTGCCTTGTAAAAGCTTGTCAAAATAGTGTTGATAAACCTGCAATTTTGGCTGAGCTTCTAAAAAGTCAGCATACTGCTCTTCACTGATTTCCATAAATTCAGGCTCATAGAATGAAAAGGCTTGGTCTAGCTGGCTGTAGAGAGTCATGGCCTTGGCATAGTACTCTTGGTACTTGGCTTCACGTGTATCCTGATCATTCTTCATATGAGCATAGACGTAAAGCTTCTCCATTTGGCGTTCCATTTCAAGAGAAAATTCAGTAATTTCGAGTAGGCTATCCGCACTATCCAGGAGATGGCCTTCATACTGGGCTACTGTCTCCAATTGTTCTGTTAACTCTTTTAAGGCTTCTTCCCAAGCCTGGTCAGTTGGGTAGATCGTTGATAGATCCCATGTATCTTTTTCATTTATTTCATGTCTTTGTAATACCATTAGATTCCTCCATCCTTTCTATTCTACCATATTTTTCAAGAAATATTGCTGATAAAAGGCTGGTGGATAAAGCTTTTGCCAATCATTTTGAGGATTTTCTTGGTAATAGGTGTAAAAGTGCTGATAATAGCTGGTCAAATCTTGCTCAATCTGGAAAAATTTGCCTACTAGTGGCCGAATTTGTGGATACCATTCTTTTAGCCCATAAGTCAGGAGATTTTCTCCCTTCTGATAGGCTTCTGCTTGTTCTTTCATCCAAAAGGGATGTTGATAGTACAGCTGTTGCCGGATATAGCGACAAATGCCCTTGTCCTGAGAAACTGTAAAATGAGATATTTTTTGTTTCTTATAAGGAAAACGCAATATTTCCAATAAACTAGCTTGACCATAGGGAAATTCCTTGATTTGATAATGGAGTTTACCACGGAGGTCTTGGTGAATCAGGTATTTGAGCCTTAAAAGCTGTTTTTCCTTATCTAATTCCCAAACATAAAAGCCCATGTTGTGACTAAAATAGAGAAAACCTTGTTGCAGACGAGTTAAACGCTCCTTGAGCCAAAGTTTTTGACCCAGCAACCACAGTACTTGATAACCCTGACTACGATAGCCCTCACTTCGCTCTTTAAGAACTTTTTGAGGCAAGGGGCTACACTGAACCTCTAGAGCTAGATTGCCATTTACAAATACATCCGCAATCTGTTTAAGCTCTGGAAGGGGGTATTCTAATTGAACCTCTACCTCTTTTTTCAACCACTGATAGAGAGATTCCTTATTGGCCAAGTGTTCTGGACTTTCATTTTCAAATGAAAAACCACAGTCTTTTAAAGATTTATGGGCAAAATGGGTCCGTACACTTGGTCCTTGACGCAAACGGAGCTGACCTCCGCAAGCTGGGCAGGTGTAGGCTTGCTTCTCAACCTTATACTCTAACACATTTACCAACTGTCCGCTAGCATCTCTGGCAACAAACATGAATTCCCTCCTTTTCTATATTATTCGTAAAAATTAATAATCGTATTTTTAATTATAGAAAAAAGTATAGTAAATCGAAATAAAATATAAGCAAATTGATTGAGAAATTATAATTAATTGAAATAAGATATGAACAATTTTATTAGGTGAATCAAATTAATTTCTAAAAATATTTTAGTAGCAGTTGTATACTATACTAGTTTTAATCTGCTATAAAATCAAATTTCTAACAATAGTTAAGAATTTAGGCTCTATAATATTTGTAGTGGGTAAATCCCCTATGGATCTTATGGAGCC
>NZ_JVLX01000019.1:0-8181 GCF_001070815.1 Streptococcus pseudopneumoniae
TATACTCAATGAAAATCAAAGAGCAAACTAGGAAGCTAGCCGCAGGCTGTACTTAAGTACGGCAAGGTGAAGCTGACGTGGTTTGAATTTGATTTTCGAAGAGTATTATTATGAATTTGGGTCATCAAGACTACGGCCATGTAACCCTTTTTCACGTTGGACTTGGCGTAGTTTTTCTGGTGTAACATCGTTTCCTTCTTCATCCACAATTTTGATTCCCTCAATGTGGTGACGAACAGAGCGACGATAACCTTCGATGTACTCCTCACGTAGTTTAGCTTGTTCCACTTTTTCTTCTGGTGTCAAGCCTTCTGCTTTTTTCTTTTTAGCAAGCTCGTTGATACGATCAATTTTTTTCTGATCCATTTCTTCTCCTTTGTGATAAGATAAAGTCCGTTTATCAAATTTTATTTAGTGTTAATTTGGTTAAAACGAGCAAGTTTAGCTGCTTTTTGAGTTAAATTAGACAAGATAGCCAAACGATTTTGACGGACAGCCTGATCTTCTGCCATTACCATGGTATTCTCAAAGAAAGCATCAATAACTGGGCTAAGTGCAAAGAGTTGTTTCAATTGTTGACTTGCAGATCCTGATAAAGCAAGTGTTTCTACTGCTTCTGCCAAGGCTTTTTCTTGGTCATTTTCAAATAGTGTTGAATCAACTGTAGCAACTCCTTCTGTCTTCTCAGCCAAGTTAAAGGCACGAGAAAGTGATTCAACAGATGGTTTGAAGTCATCTTCCTTGCTTGCTTCCACGAGAGCGCTTGCTGCTTCCAACATATCCGCCACAACAAAGTTTGATCCTGCAAGAACGGCTTCCTTGATATCTTTTGGTGTAGAACCCATCATCTTATCAACACGAGCCTTGATAAAGTCCATAACCTCTGTCTTATTTTCATAAGTCAAGCTGTCAAATTTCAAAGCATAAAGGCTATCAATTAACTCATCCATAGCAATGTGCCAACCAAAGGCATCCAAGATACGAACCACACCTTGAGTTGCACGACGAAGGGCATAAGGGTCATTAGAACCTGATGGAATCAAGCCTACTGAGAAGAAACTCAAAATCGTATCCAATTTGTCTGCAATGGCTAGAATGGCTCCAACCTTGCTCTCTGGAAGTTCTCCTTCGGCTGATGTAGGCATGTAGTGTTCACGAATAGCAGCTGCTACCGCTGGAGTTTCCCCAGCAAGAAGGGCATATTTTTCACCCATAATTCCTTGGAGCTCGTCAAATTCGCCAACCATACCTGTCAACAAGTCAAACTTGTAAATGGCTGCTGCACGGGCTAGGTCAATCGTTTCATCCGCTGATAAGCCTGCTTTTTCTGCCAAGAGAATAGCAATCTGACCAGTACGAATCATGTGTTCACGAAGGGAACCAATTTTCTCATGGAAAGTCACATTGTTTAATTTTTCAACAAGATCTGAAATGACCAATTTTTGATCTTCACGCCAGAAGAATTCACCGTCTTCTAAGCGAGCTACTAAGACTTTTTCATTTCCTTTAATGACATTTTCCAAATGCTCTGCGTTTCCGTTACGGACTGAAATAAAGTTTGGCAATAGTTTACCGTCTTGATCACGAACAACAAAGTAACGTTGGTGTTCTTTCATTGAAGTCACCAAAACTTCTTCTGGAACTTCAAGATATTTGGCATCAAAACTTCCCATAAAGGCAGTTGGGTATTCAACCAAGTTCAAGACTTCGTTCAGCAAATTCGCATCAATTTCGATACGTACACCATGTTTTGCCTCAATTTCCTTGATTTGGTCAACAATCATTTGCTCACGTTCACGTGGATCTGCGATTACAAACTGTGCACGAAGGTCTTCTTCATAGCTCAAAGCTGATTGAATCTGGGTTTCTTGTCCTAAGAAACGATGGCCACGGCTGACACGATCTCCTTTGATATCAAGAAAATCCAAATCAAACTCTTGCTCGTCCAAGAGAACTGTCAAAGTGTGTACAGGGCGGATATACTCAAAAGTGTTGTTAGCCCAGTGCATGCTGACTGGGAAGGTCAATGACTTCAAGACGTCTACTACACCTGGAACAATGTTCTCAACTGGTTGGCCCACTTCTTCCTTGGTAACATAGACATACTCTTCACCCTTGATTTCACGGAATTCAATATCTTCAACTGTCAAGCCTTTCCCACGGACAAATCCTTGAGCTGCTTTGGTGAAGTTTCCATCACTATCCAAGGCAATTTTCTTTGCTGGTCCCTTGAAATCTTCTGTCAAATCAGACTGTTTGTCTGCAAGACCAGTTACACGAATAGCCAAACGACGTGGTGTTGAGAAGGTCTGAATAGCTTCAAAAGACAGGCGGTTTTCCTTGAGGAAGGCTGCCATTTTTTCGCCTAGTTGTTTTTCACTTGGTGTGACAACATAGGCTGGTAATTCTTCAAGACCGAGTTCTACTAATAAGTTTTTTGTCATGTTTTTTCTCCGAAAATTATCTTTTTATTTTCCAGTTTGCCTTATGTGATTGGCACGCAAGCAACCAACTTCGTTGTTTCATTGCTAAAATTGGAGCCAAAAGTCTCCAATTTTGCCTAGTATCCTTAGCTTCACTAAGGATACATTCATCACTGCGGCAACTGGTTCAGGGCTCACACTGTTCGCCCATTTTCGTAATTTGTCACTTTCTTTATTCTGCGTCTTCTGCTAATAGTTTAGCTCGTGTTGCTTCATCTAAAAGTGGGTAGCCTAGGCGTTTGCGTTCTGCGACAAAGGTTTTGGCTACGACACGAGCCAAGTTACGGATACGGGCGATATAGCCTGCACGCTCTGTTACAGATACGGCACCACGCGCATCAAGCAGGTTAAAGGTATGTGAACATTTGAGAACATAGTCATAGGCAGGGTGCACCAATCCTTCTTCCAAGGCACGACCAGCTTCTTTTTCAAACTTATCAAAGTTTTCAAGCAACATTTCTTGATCCGAAATTTCAAATGAATATTTTGAGTGTTCGTACTCAGGCTGGATGAAGATTTCTCCGTATTTTACACCATCAGCCCATTCGATATCATAGACAGAATCCACTTCCTGAATATAAGAAGCCAAGCGTTCCAAACCATAAGTAACTTCTGCAGTCACAGGGCCAGTTGCCAATCCACCTACTTGTTGGAAGTAAGTGAACTGAGTGATTTCCATACCATCAAGCCAAACTTCCCAACCAAGACCAGCTGATCCAGTCGATGGATTTTCCCAGTTATCCTCAACGAAGCGAATATCGTGTTCCAAAGGATTGATTCCCAATTTTTCCAAAGACTCAAGGTAAAGTTCTTGGATGTTTGATGGAGATGGCTTCATAACCACTTGGAATTGGTGGTGTTGGTAAAGACGGTTAGGGTTTTCTCCGTAACGACCGTCAGCAGGACGACGTGATGGCTCTACATAAGCCGCATTCCATGGCTCAGGTCCGATAGCGCGAAGGAAAGTGTAAGGACTCATTGTTCCCGCACCTTTTTCATTATCATAAGCCTGCATAAGCATACAACCTTGGTCATTCCAAAATTGTTGCAAAGTCAAAATAATTTCTTGAAATGTTAATTTCTTAGACATTGAATACTCCTTTAATTTATATGATCTTTTTAAATTTATTTATCAAGCAACCAAGAAAAAGCTGGGTCCTGAAAAATATGACGTTTAGGAACAGTTTGTAAATTCTGATCGCTTTCATCTATTGTACCTAATTTCAAAGCACAGACTTCTGGTATATTTTCTTGAACAGTGAAAATTTGACTATGACAGTTCTGGCAGTAATAACGCTGTTTTCCTGGAGAAGAACTATAGGAAACAAGCTTTTCTTTTCCATGCAATACTAGCTTTTCACTGCTAACTTTAGCATTAACTGTATAGGCAGACGCAGTTGCTTTCCGACAAAATGAGCAATGACAAAAAACTAATTCCGATAATTCCTCATCTAGAGTGTAGGTCACTGCTTTACATAAACAAGATCCTTTAAGCATTATGCTCCTTTCTACTTAGGCATTAGACGAATTCAAAAAGAACCGAATTTCAACACCCAAGCCTTGCGACTAGGGGCGTCAGAAACGCGGTTCCACCCTAATTTATTACTTCATTGTTTTTAAAAATATTACAGAAAGCGCCAGTTCTTTATTTTGCCCTACTTGGCTCCCACTATCCCAAGTTCGCTTGAAGAACGCCATAAGACTTTCTTTCCTGCTGACTATTATATCAAAAATTAGCACAATGTACAATTCTTTTTATGATTTTCTAGAAATCCATATCATCAACTCGTGGAGCACCAGACTGAACAACAATTGTTTTTAAGGTTTCACGTTCCTTATGACTCAGTTCAATTCCAAAGCAATCAAGATTAGCCTGAATACGAGAAGCTGTGACAGATTTTGGAAGTGGTAAAAATCCTTCTGCTAAGCTCCAGGCCAAGGCTATCTGAGCAACCGATTTACCATGATTTAACGCGATTTCTTGCACTTGCTTGCTATCAAACAGTTCTCCCTGACCAAAAGGGCCCCAAGCTTCCAATAAAATTCCTTTTTCTAGACAGTAATCTACCACTTCCTCTTGATACACACCTGGAGCCAAACGAACTTGATTGACCGCTGGAACGATAGTTGCTGTTTCAAGCAAGGCATCCAAATGATGGGGAAGGAAATTACTAACTCCAATAGCACGGATTTTGCCTTCTTGATAGAGGTCTTCCATAGCTCTCCAAACTTCTGAATTTCGGATTTTCCAGTGGTTATTTTCTCTGAGCGGTTTTGGATTTGGCCAATGAATCAAATACAAATCCAAATAATCCAAGCCAAGTTTCTCTAAAGACTCTTCAAAAGCCTGACGAGCTTGCTCATAGCTATGATTTGTATTCCAGAGTTTGCTGGTTACAAAAATTTCCTCACGCAGAACTCCACTATCTTGAATGGCACGACCAACGCTTTCTTCATTTTTATAAATAGCTGCCGTATCGATATGGCGATAGCCTGCCTTTAAAGCCTCTAGTACAGCTTGATATGCAATCTCTCCATTTTCAGCTTTCCAGGTTCCAAATCCCAGTACTGGAATTGTAACACCATTGTTTAAAGTATAAGATTTCATTATTTTTCCTTTCTATGAGAAGAAAATCCAAAGAGCCAAATTTTCAAGGAAAACTTTTCTCTTTAGATTTTGTGTATTATTGATTGCGGTCGTAGTAGAGCTGGTGAGCTTTAAGACGAGTATCTAACAAATCTGGAATGGTCACAAAGTCATACCCTTGCCCTTTCAAATAGTCAATAACCTTCGGTAGAGCATTGACCGTCTCAGCATGGATATCATGCATGAGAATAATAGAACCATTCTTGACTTCTCGTTGAATTTCTGTCAAAATCGCTGCTTCATTTTTGTTCTTCCAGTCCAGACTATCCACATCCCACATAATAAAGCTCAAATCAAGGCTATTGCGAATGTCGTCTGTAATGGCTCCATAAGGCGGACGCATGAGTTTGGAACTAGAACCCAACACTTTAGTTAGCGCATCCTCAGTATCAGTAATTTGTTTTTTAGCTTCATCAAGGGAAAGTTTTGAAAGCACTGGATGACTCCAACTATGGTTTCCAATGACATGTCCATCCGATTTCATGCGTTTCAAAATCTCTTCATTTCCAGAAACATTCTTACCTAGAACAAAGAAAGTTGCCTTGATACCATACTTAGAAAGAGTATCTAATGCTTGATTTGTCGTTGCAGGATTTGGTCCATCATCAAAAGTCAGGGCCACTACTTTACGATTTTTCTTTTCATAATAAGCCTTATATAGCTCTGCATCCTTATCTAATAAATAAGAGGACTGAATAACTTCAAAGAAACTAGATACTGGCAAGGCAATCTCGTCTAGATTTTCAACTGACTGACTTGGATAAAGGATAATCTGACTATCCTTGTAATCAAAATTCCATGCAGACAAGTCTTGGTCAGAGAAACCTTTAACAACTTGATCAATCTTTTCTTGCTCCAATTTCTTGTCCTGTAAGAAAGAAGTCAGTTCTTTTATCAGTTGCTCTTTAGCCTTACTAGCATCTGAAAATAGTTGATCAAGGGTAAAAGGTTTACCATTTTCTGTCAAATGCACTTTCGCTAGACTAGTTTTTTCAGTCTCTTCAACTTTTGACGAAGTTAAATCATAGACTTGTTTCATCACACTTCGGTTGACAATCCCTTTTAAAGTCGAATCCTGTTTCTCCGTATAATAAAAAACCAGATTTTCCTTGTCTTCCAGATTTTCCTTAATATCCTGTATCATGATTTCTTTTACAGATGAAATCACTTGCTCCCCTTGGAGAGGATAATAGGCAATTACTTCTGCTTGTCCCTTACGAAAATGATCTTTCTGATTTCCCTCACTTAATTGATCATCTTTCTCTTTCTTGAGAGATTCAATCCTTTGTTCAAAACTTTGCTTTGTATATACTTTGTATCCAATCATTGAACCAAGGACGCAAATACTTACTGAAAAGATAGCTACCATGGCTATTAAACCGATTCTCTTTTTATCGTGCTCAACACGTTTTGCTCTACTTTTATCCATAGAGATATCATATCAAATTCAGGCTATAATTTCAATTATTTTAGAGGAAATAGTATATTAAAAAGAGGGGAACTCCCTCTTAAAATCTTATTTTACTGCTTCTTTCAAAGCATCTACCTTATCCAAACGTTCCCATGGAAGATCAATATCCGTACGTCCCATGTGTCCATAAGCCGCTGTTTGACGGTAAATTGGACGCTTGAGGTCCAGCATTTGGATTATCCCTGCAGGGCGAAGATCAAAGGTTTGACGAGCTGCTTTTTCAAGCTTGCTTTCAGCTACTGTTCCCGTACCAAAAGTATCGATACGAACAGAAACAGGTTGGGCAACACCAATAGCGTAGGCTAATTGCACTTCTGCCTTCTTAGCCAAACCAGCTGCAACGATATTCTTGGCAATATAACGAGCCGCATAAGAGGCTGAACGGTCCACCTTAGTCGCATCTTTACCAGAGAAGGCACCACCACCGTGACGAGAGTAGCCACCATAAGTATCTACGATGATCTTACGACCAGTCAAACCTGAGTCCCCTTGCGGTCCACCGATTACAAAACGACCAGTAGGATTGATGAAGAATTTGGTTTGCTCATCCAAGTAAGAGGTTGGAATAACCTCTTTGATAACCTTATTAATGACATCATTGTGAATTTGTTCGTTGCTGACTTCTGGATCGTGCTGAGTTGAAATAACAACTGTGTCCACACGTACTGGACAGTCATTTTCATCATACTCAACCGTAACTTGTGATTTAGCATCTGGGCGAAGATAGCTAATTTCCCCAGACTTACGAAGTTCTGCCAAACGACGAACTAATTTATGACTGAGTGAGATTGGCAATGGCATGAGCTCTTCTGTTTCATCCACTGCAAAGCCAAACATGAGACCTTGGTCTCCAGCACCAATTAAGTCAAGCGGATCTTGATCTGCATTCCCACGAACCTCCAAGGCTTCGTTAACACCTTGGGCAATATCTGGTGACTGCTCAACAAGTGACGGATGGACTCCCACCGTCTCAGCAGAAAAACCATATTCTGTATTGGTATAGCCAATCTCTGCAATGGTATCACGAACCACACGGTTAATATCCACATAAGCATTTGTAGATATTTCACCAAAAACATGGACTGAACCAGTATATACAGCTGTCTCAGCAGCAACGTGCGCCTCTGGATCTTTAGCTAAAATAGCATCCAAAATCGCATCTGAAATTTGGTCTGCAATCTTATCTGGATGCCCCTCAGATACAGATTCAGACGTGAATAATTTACGTTCTGACATAAAAATGTCCCCCCTTAAAAATAGTGTTATAGAGTTACAAAGTACTGATAGGTATTTTTATTCTATAAGAGTTACGACGCAAAAGAAATAAAAACGATACTTTTTTATTTCTGAAGCTAGTAAGGCGCATAGGATGACCGCACTATAGCGGCAACCGTATGGAGCCGTCATTCTTTGCGAGTTGCAAAGTACTGATAGGAAAACTCTTAGTAATAAATGCCTACCATCTTATCGGGACTATATAACTTTATCATTATACCATTTTTAAGTACAATTTGCAGTCTTTAATGGGCTCTATAATATTTGTAGTGGGTAAATCCCCTATGGATCTTATGGAGCCTTTT
>NZ_JVLX01000020.1:0-42064 GCF_001070815.1 Streptococcus pseudopneumoniae
AGTACAGCCTGCGGCTAGCTTCCTAGTTTGCTCTTTGATTTTCATTGAGTATTAAATACTTTTTCCAGGTAATAGAGTAACTGGTAAGAAGTAACCTGTTGTGGCGACTTCCTTGCCTTCAATCTTCTGCAAGAGGAGGTCAACAGTGAGGCAGGCAATTTCTTCCAGAGGTTGCTTGATAGTAGCCAATTGAGGATAGTAATTCTCGATAAAGTAAGTCCCATCATAGCCGATGACTTTAAGCTCTTCAGGGACAGAAATGCCCAGTTCTTGAGCAATTTTAATGACCAGAATAGCTGTTAAGTCATCTGAAGCAAAGATGGCATCTGGCTTTTGTCGAGTCAAAATATTCTTGATTTCCATTTCTTTTCTGACGGGAGAAAAGTCACTGGAAACATTGATAATAGGAGCTTTTGGGAGTACGGATGCAAAACCAGCGTGGCGTAGCCCAGTTGGCGAATTGGAATTGTCATTCCCTGTAATCATAATGATAGACTGGGCGCCTGTCTTAACTAAGGTCTGGGCGGCAAGAACCCCACCAGCATAGTTATCAGAGGAGACGACAGGAATGTCTGGTGACAGATTTCGGTCAAAGGAAATAATCGGTGCTGTCACGCGATTGTAATCTTCGATGCCCAAGTTGTGACTACCCGAAATGATGCCGTCCACCTGATTGGCTTCCAACATTTCGATGTATTCGCGTTCTTTCTCGGAATCGTGCTCGCTGTTGCAGATGATGGTCTTGTAACCATTTTTGAAGAGTTGGTGTTCCAGCTTATCAATCAATTCTGCATAGAAAACGTTGGAAATATTGGGGAAAATCAAACCGATTAACTTAGCTGATTTTCCTTGCAAACTACGAGCCAGGTTGTTGGGTTTATAGCCCAATTCCCGCATGGCTTCATTGACCTTTTGAATGGTTTTTTCAGAGAGATAACCTTTCTTATTGATAACCCGAGAAACGGTAGTAGGGCTGACGCCTGCAAGTTTGGCGACATCAGTTAGTTTTGCGACCATAATCTAATTCATAGTAAGTTCCAGTTGGGTTTCCAGATTTAATCAGGATCCCATTTTGGTCCGCATGTGGGAAGACACGACCAGAAAATACTTTTTCTCCTTTATTGATGAAAATTTCAAAGACAGAGTTATCGATGAAGATTGTAGCAGTAGTAGCCTGATTCTCGATAGGGCAAGAACGTGTAGTTCCAAATTCTTGGGCATACTGTTCACCAGCCTGGCTACGATCTACTGTCACTTGACCATTTACAAGGTCAAAGTTGATGGAAAGTCCCTTGCCTTCTTTATCAGCCAGTAAGACAATCTCGCTCTGGCTATTAGCTTCCAAGTTGAGTTCAAGTTCGTAAGTGTTCTTGGTTTGAGCACGATTTGAGAAGACTTCTTCAGAAGCACGAAGGTCCTTGATAGCTGCGACTGGGTATTGGTAGAGTTTGCCGTCTTTGATAGTGAGTTCCTTGACCAAAGAGAAGGTTCCTTGGTGGTCAAAACGGTCAGAAGGGTAAGAAACATCTGGCAAGCCAAGCCAGCTAACAGCTAGAGCACGTCCATCAGGAGCGTTGAAGGCTTGAGTTGCATAGGCTTCGAAACCATAGTCCATGTTTTGAAGTTGAGATACATCTACCATTTTAGCATTTTCAGGGTCAAAGGAAGCCCCAATCTTATACATATTTGGAAAGATATTATCGTAGTCTAGAACCTTCTTATCCAATCCTTGTGGGCAGTAGAGAAGGACAGGTTGTTCCTCTACAAAGACCAGATTTGGGCATTCCATCATGTAGGCAGTACGGTCGTTAGCAAAGTCAAGATCGCCAACAGCTTGCCAGTTTGTGTAGTCGTTGTCAACAGCCTTGTAGAGACGGACGAAGCCTTTTTTCTTCAAGTCCTGTCCACCAACGATAGCATAATATTGCCCCTTAAAGTTAAAAATTTGCGGGTCGCGGAAGTGGTCAGTAGAGTCTGCTGGTTGGTCAATCAAAATCTTGTCAATCTTTGTAATCTTGCCATCCTTGTCCATCAAAGCCCCAATCTGGTATGGGTGACGGATCCAGTTTTCATCACGAACATTTCCTGTATAAAATAGGAACAAGTTATCGCCAAACTGCATGGCAGAACCAGAGTAGGCACCATGGCTATCTAATGGAGTATCTGGTAAAACTTTGATTCCAGTTTCTCTAAAGTGAATCAAATCATCACTTTCTAGCTGTGCCCAAGATTTCAAACCGTGGGCTGCACCAAAAGGAAAATTCTGGTAAAAGAGGATCCACTTGCCATCAAAGTAAGAAAAGCCATTGGGGTCATTGAGAAGTCCTGTTTTTGGCTCAACATGGTAATGAGTATGCCATGGAGATTGTGCCATATTTTCTTTTATATGTTGAATTTCTTCTTGCGTCCAATCTTGATAAAGTCTGTAACGACGCTCAGTTGTCCATTCCATTCATTCATTCCTCCAAAAATCTTATCACTTTTAATAGTAACCGTTTTCGGAAAAAAAAGCAAGCCTTTTATGTTAAAAAAGAGAAAAAACTGTCAAACGTTTATCACAAAATAAATGCAGGAAATCAATCAACTTTTCACGAAAATATGAAAGAGAATGAAACAAAACCCTTTTAAATAAGATTTTAAACTTATTTTTTCAAGGAATACCTGATAAAACAGTCAAAATCAATCAATCTAAAGCATGCTTACTAAGTGGATAGAATATTTTTTCTGCAAAACGCTTGACATATTTCTAAAACATGATAAAATAATAGTCGTAGGGCGGATAAAATCGCTTTCAAACAAGAACAAAATTTTATATAAGGAGATTTTTGCAAATGAATAATCAGGAAATTGCAAAAAAAGTCATCGATGCCTTGGGCGGACGTGAAAATGTCAACAGTGTTGCCCACTGTGCGACTCGTCTTCGTGTCATGGTCAAAGATGAAGGAAAAATCAATAAAGAAGTGATTGAGAACTTGGAAAAAGTTCAAGGTGCTTTCTTTAACTCAGGTCAATACCAAATCATCTTTGGTACAGGTACAGTTAACAAAATGTACGATGAAGTTGTTGCACTTGGTTTGCCAACATCATCTAAAGATGACATGAAAGCAGAAGCTGCTAAACAAGGGAACTGGTTCCAACGTGCTATCCGTACTTTCGGTGACGTTTTCGTTCCAATCATCCCAGTTATCGTAGCGACAGGTCTCTTCATGGGTGTGCGTGGTCTCTTGACTGCTCTTGGAATGACACTTCCAGCTGATGTGACAACTTACACTCAAATCTTGACAGATACAGCCTTTATCATCTTGCCAGGTTTGGTTGTGTGGTCAACCTTCCGTGTATTTGGTGGAAATCCTGCCGTTGGTATCGTTCTTGGTATGATGCTTGTTTCTGGCTCACTTCCAAACGCTTGGGCAGTCGCTTCAGGTGGTGAAGTAACAGCTATGTACTTCTTTGGTTTCATCCCTGTTGTTGGTTTGCAAGGTTCTGTTCTTCCAGCCTTCATCATCGGGGTTGTCGGAGCTAAATTTGAAAAAGCTGTCCGCAAGGTTGTTCCAGATGTCATTGACCTCTTGGTAACACCATTCGTGACACTTTTGGTCATGTCTATCCTTGGGCTCTTTGTTATCGGACCAGTCTTCCACGTTGTTGAAAACTACATCCTTATTGGTACAAAAGCAATTCTTGGCTTGCCATTTGGTCTTGGTGGTTTCTTGATTGGTGGGGTTCACCAATTGATTGTCGTGTCAGGTGTGCACCACATCTTCAACTTGCTTGAAGTGCAATTGCTTGCTGCTGACCATGCTAATCCATTCAACGCGATCATCACTGCGGCTATGACAGCCCAAGGTGCTGCGACTGTTGCGGTTGGTGTTAAAACTAAAAATCCAAAACTGAAAACACTTGCTTTCCCAGCTGCTCTTTCTGCCTTCCTCGGTATTACAGAGCCTGCTATCTTCGGGGTGAACTTGCGTTTCCGTAAACCATTCTTCCTTTCATTGATTGCTGGTGCAATCGGTGGTGGATTGGCTTCAATCCTTGGACTTGCTGGTACTGGTAGTGGTATCACTATCATCCCTGGTACAATGCTTTATGCAGGTAATGGACAACTTCCACTATACCTTCTTATGGTAGCTGTATCATTTGCACTTGGTTTTGCTCTTACTTACATGTTTGGTTATGAGGATGAAAAAGAAGTTGCTACTGAAGTAGATACAGAACGTTTGGTCCAAGAAGAAACAACTGGTAACATTCCAGCAGCTCTTCAAAATGAAACACTTGTAACTCCTATCGTTGGTGATGTTGTCGCTCTTGCTGATGTCAATGACCCAGTCTTCTCAAGTGGAGCTATGGGACAAGGTATCGCTGTGAAACCAAGTCAAGGTGTGGTATATGCACCAGCTGATGCTGAAGTTTCAATTGCCTTTCCAACAGGACACGCTTTTGGTTTGAAAACAACTGATGGTGCTGAAGTCTTGATCCACGTTGGTATCGACACTGTAACAATGAACGGTGACGGTTTTGAAGCAAAAGTTGCTCAAGGTGATAAGGTTAAAGCTGGCGATGTTCTTGGAACATTCGACTCAAACAAAATCGCTGCAGCTGGACTTGATGATACAACAATGGTTATCGTTACAAATACAGCTGACTACGCTTCAGTAGCTCCAGTCGCAACAGGTTCAGTTGCTAAGGGGGATGCTGTGATCGAAGTGAAAATCTAATACTCTTCGAAAATCAAATTCAAACCATGTCAGCTTCGCCTTGCCGTAGATATATGTAACTGACTTTGTCAGTCTTATCTACAACCTCAAAGCATTGCTTTGAGCAACCTTCGGCTAGCTTCCTAGTTTGCTCTTTGATTTTCATTGAGTACAATATTCCCTCTCACAATGAAAACGAACAAATGACATGTTTGTTCGTTTTTGCTTGAATGGTAAGATTTACAGAGGAAAATCTAAAAAATAGAGAAATTTAGACTTTCGAAATATGCTATAATAAAGAAAATAAAAACAAGAGGTTTATCATGACAAAATTATATGGAAGCTTGGAAGCGGGCGGTACAAAGTTTGTCTGTGCTGTCGGTGATGAAAACTTTAACGTTGTAGAAAAAACACAATTTCCAACGACAACTCCAATCGAAACAATCGATAAAACCATCGAGTTCTTCTCAAAATTCGATAACCTTGCTGGTCTTGCAGTTGGTTCATTTGGTCCGATTGATATTGATAAAAACTCAAAAACTTATGGCTTTATCACGACGACTCCAAAACCAAACTGGGCAAATGTGGACTTGCTTGGTGCCCTTCGTCGCGCCCTCAACGTGCCAATGTACTTCACTACAGACGTAAACAGCTCTGCTTATGGTGAAGTGGTTGCCCGTAACAATGCTGGTGGCCGTATCGAAAACTTGGTTTACTACACAATCGGTACAGGTATCGGTGCAGGTGTTATCCAACGTGGTGAGTTTATCGGTGGTGTGGGTCACCCTGAAATGGGTCATTATTATGTTGCTAGACACCCAATGGATATTGAAAAAGAGTTTAAGGGTGTTTGTCCTTTCCATAAGGGATGTCTGGAAGGCTATGCAGCTGGTCCAAGTTTGGAAGCTCGTACAGGTGTACGTGGGGAAAATATTGAACTCAATAACCCTGTTTGGGATGTTCAAGCCTACTATATCGCTCAAGCTGCGGTTAATGCGACAGTGACTTTCCGTCCAGACGTGATTGTCTTTGGTGGAGGGGTCATGGCTCAACAACACATGCTGGACCGTGTCCGTGAGAAATTTACATCTCTTCTTAATGGCTACCTACCAGTTCCAGATGTGCGTGAATACATCGTCACTCCAGCAGTCGCAGGAAATGGTTCTGCTACTCTTGGAAACTTTGTCCTTGCAAAAGAAGTTTCAAAATAAATCACAAAATCCGCTTGGGAAACCAAACGGATTTTGTAGTTGAAAACAATATTTTTGAGCCTTTCCTTAAGTGATTACGGACGGTAGCGACTTTCTTCGAAATTCCATACCTAAACTTTGAGCCTAATGTCTCAAAGTTTCCGAACACCTGAAACCATTAGATTTCAGGTGTTTCTATCACGGCGGAAAGGCTAGGTGAGTCCTCGCCTCACTATCGAAAAATAGGAATGATTTCTATACCAAAGTATATTAAGTATCAAGCTATAGTCAATCTACGCTCTAAAAATCCGTTTGGTTTCCCAATCGGATTTTTTACATGTCAAAGCATTTGCCAGAAAAAGTCAATAATATAGGTCAGACCGTAGGTATAAACCACGAGGGTAAAGGGCTTGGTCAGAATGATGATAGTCATATAGCGCTTGAAGCTCATCTTGGTCAGGGCAGCCAGCATACAGAGAAAGTCAGCTGGACTAATGGGCCAAATCATCATAAAGATAAAGAAACGGTCAAAACGATTGCCCTTATCCAACCAGCCGATATACTTGTCATAGGTGCGCTTGCTGACGACGGACTGGACAAAGGCAGCCCCATAGAGGCGCACCAGATAAAAGATAATGGCACAGCCAATCACGATGCCGATATAGTTGTAGATAGTCCCGATGATGTGCCCGTATATAAAGACTCCAGCCACCGAGGTCAAGGCCCCTGGGATGATAGGGACGACCGTTTGTAAAATCTGTAAAAAGATAAAGAGAGGTGGCCCCCAGATACCTGCCTGCTGGATAAAGGCAGAGAGGGTTTCTTTAGACTGTAAAATCCCAGCCTGATAAGCCCAAATACAGAAAAGCAAACTCCCAACTCCACCTACAATCGATGAGATATTGATAACTTGCTGTAAAAGGGGAGAAACTGCTTTCATTTGTTTATCCTGTGACATGTAAACTCCTCATAGATAGTATAACTCTACTATACCATATTTTGGAGGAGAAAGGGGGAATGGATTGTGTTTGGATTAGAGTGAAGTTCAAGGATTTAAACCTAATTTTATTCTAATTATAAAAGTTAAGAACGGGTTTCATGATATAATGTGTATAAGTAAATTTATATCGGAGAAAATAAATGAAGTCAACAATAGATAAAATTAATAAATTTAGAGATGATCGGGATTGGAGAAAATTTCATAATGAAAAAGATTTAGCTATATCTATTTCATTGGAAGCTAGTGAACTTTTAGAATTGTTCCAATGGAAACAGCCAGATGAAGTTGTCAGCCATTCATTAGATAAAATTGCTGAAGAGTTGGCAGATGTTTTAATTTATAGTTTTATGTTAGCTGATAATTTACAACTTGATGTAGATAAGATTATTGAGGATAAACTTATCTCTAACAATATGAAATATCCAGTTAACTTGAGCAAAGGTAATAACAAAAAATACACTGAGTTGGAGAAATAATGGTAAAAATACAAAGTCCAATTGTTAGAGAAATAGATTATACCAGTAACTCGTTGGTGAAACTTAAAAACCAACTTAAATTTAATGAAAATAAAAATGATTTAAAATTTTTATTTGATTATCCGGTAGTTTATATTGTTAACGATGAGAAAAAGAATCGATTTAGTGTGTACATAGGAGAAACAACTGATATAATTCGGCGAACAAGTCAACACTTAATTGACGATATAAAAAAAGAAAATAGAGATGATTGGAGAGATTTTGCAACATCTTCGACAACGAAGGTGTTTGTAATTGGTCACAATCATTTTAATAAGTCGTTAACTCTAGATATAGAAAATCGCTTAATGTTATATTTATCAAGTGTAGATAATGTAACCAGGGTACAAAATAGAAGAGGAAATCCTCAAAATGAATATTATACATCCGATGAGTTAGATTCAATTTTTTCAAAAATTTGGCGTTCGTTAAATAAAAAAAATCAATTTCTATTTCCTGCTGAAAGTATTGTTAGAAATTCTGCTATTTTCAAATCCTCGCCTTTTCATAAATTAACCACTGAGCAAATAAAAGCTAAAAATGAAATCATTTTTAAAATTACTTCAGCTCTTAGTAAGAATGAATTTGGAACTTTAATCTTGGTTAAAGGAGAAGCTGGTGCTGGGAAAACGGTACTGATGAGTTCTTTAATAGATGATTTATTGAATTCTGATGATACAGAATTTATAAGAGAAAATAATACTATAAATCTAGTTGTCAATCATGACGACCAATTAAGTGTCTATAAAGAAATTGAGAAAAAGCTTGAGTGGAAAAGTGGGTTAAATCTTGATGTTACTATGAAACCAACCCAGTTTCTAAATGCACTGAAAAAACAAGATGTAGATGCTGGTATAGTCGTTATTGATGAAGGGCACTTACTTTTGACAGCAAAAAACCAAGCTTATCAAGGTGGCAATCATTTAAAGGATATTCTTTCAAAATCTAAAGTAGTCGTTCTAGTTTACGATGATAATCAAATAATGAATAAGTCCCAAATCTGGGTCGATGATTCATTTTTAACTTTACAACATCATGCAAAACAATCTGGCAATTTAATAGAACTAAACAATCAAATGCGTATAAAAGCTAGTGAATCTACAATTAGTTGGATTAGAAATATTATTGATAACAGAGAAATTACCAAATTAAAAGAAGACAAGAACTATGATATCCAAATATTTAATTCTCCCAAGGAATTACAAGATGCTATTAAATTAAAAGATAAGAATCAACACTTAGGAATTTCTAGGTTAATAGCAACCTATGATTGGGATTATAGTAGTCAATCTAAACCAATAGATAAAGACTATTGGTGTGTGGAAATAGACGACTGGTCGTGTCCTTGGAATAGAGAATTACATAGGGATAAAAAAGACTCTAAACTGTCTTGGATTGAACAACCACAAACAATTAATGAAGTAGGTTCAACTTTTACTGTTCAAGGTTTTGATTTGAATTACGCTGGAGTCATTATTGGTCCATCAGTCAAATATAGAAATGGAGAAGTTAAGTTCGATATTTCTGCTAGTAAAAATAAAGGTGCAGTCCAAAATAGAAAACTTGACAATGGTGAAATGAGAAACTTTGGTGTAGATCTTTTAAAAAATGAATTAAATGTTTTACTAACAAGAGGAGTAAATGGACTGTATATATACGCAGTAGATGAAGAACTTCAAGCGGCTTTAAAAAAGGCAATTTTATAAGATTATAAGGTAGGAATAGATATTTCTGAATCCAAACATAGTATAATGTCAATTATGAATAACAACCAACGTGCCCTTTGCCAGCAACTCTGGGCGAGAAACAAATACCTCGTTTTGAGTCATTCTAGCAATATTTACAATGAGATTCGTCAGTATCTCAAGAATGAAGAGGTGGAGGTGAGTATGGTTCAAGAGATGATTGACCGTGCCTGTCAGATTCCAGAACACAGGGGTCAGGTTTGCAATGCTTTTCAGCATATTTGGGGCTATTTTAAAAAGAAAGCGACAGATGATGAGCGCAAGGACTACATGCTCTTGCTTGATCGCTACCGCTTTGGTCAGGTTTCTAAGGAAGACTTGATCACTAAGACTCGAGACTTGCTTGATCGCTATCCCAATACCTACTTGCAACATTCGACTTTACTGAAAGGAGATTGTCATGAGACTTTGGCATGAGGCTTTGATTTCACAACTTCCCCGTCCTCAACTCTTGGGGCAACATCGAGAGTGTTGCGCCCTGCGTGGCAATGGCTGGGGCAGAAAGCATGCGACAGTGGACTATGTCTTTACTCACTCGCCCTATCGTCTCTATGCCTATCATCGCTTAATCATGGAGGAGATGGCTAACCGAGGCTATAAGGTCAGTCCAGAGTGGATGGACAAGAACTACCGTGGCAAGACTTGCCCTATCTATGAAGATTTAGCAGAGGAAAAGTTGACCAGTCCTATATACAGCGAACATGACGATGCCTACTATGAGGAGTGTCTGGACAATCTCCGAGAGAAGGGGATCAACCTATAGTCTTTTCTAATAACAAGCCATAGTCACTTATAAGAATTACTAATAACACGTTTTACCAGTCTAACTAAAATACAGCTATAAAACAAGCTACACAAAGGATTTGAGGCATGTGTCTCAAGTCTTTTTCTTTTGTCTAAAACAGAGATATAGTTTCAAACTATATCAAAGCCTAATTTTTTACAATTATACAGACGCATTCTTTTCTGTTAAGATAGTTTCAACAACAAATTTTGGAGGACACATCATGTCAACTACAATCATCGGTTTCCCTCGTTTGGGCGAATTCCGCGAATTAAAATTTACAACTGAAAAATACTTTAGAAAAGAAATCTCAGAAGAAGAACTCTTGGCAGCCGCAAAAGATTTGCGTGCTAAACACTGGAACATTGTCAAAGAAAAAGGCATCACTGAAATTCCATCAAATGACTTTTCTCACTATGACAACTTCCTAGATGCAGCTTTCCTTTTCAACGTGGTACCTGCTTCAGTTCAAAACTTGGACTTATCTGACCTTGAGCGCTACTTCGCTTTGGGTCGTGGTTACCAAGGAGAAAAAGGGGATGTTCGTGCTCTTCCAATGAAGAAGTGGTTCAACACCAACTACCACTACATCGTTCCTAAGTTTGAAAAAGACACTCAAGTAAAATTGGCTGGTCACAAAATCTTCGATGAGTTCCAAGAAGCAAAAGAACTTGGATTGAACACTCGCCCAGTTCTTGTAGGTCCATTCACTTTCCTTCAATTGTCAGACTTTGAAGAAGGCGTGAAAGCAGAAGATTTCGTAGACAGCTTAGTTGCTGCTTACCAAGAAGTTTTTGCAAAATTGGCTGAACTTGGTGCGACTCGCATCCAATTGGATGAAGCTGCTCTTGTCAAAGATTTGACAGCTGAAGAAAAAGCTCTCTTCTTGAACCTCTACAACAAACTTTTGGCTGACAAAAAAGGTCTTGAAGTCTTGCTTCAAACTTACTTCGGAGACGTTCGTGACGTTTACGCTGACCTTGTGAAATTGCCAGTAGATGCTATCGGTCTTGATTTCGTTGAAGGTAAGAAAACTCTTGAATTGGTTAAAGGTGGTTTCCCAGCTGACAAGACTCTTTATGCAGGTATTGTCAATGGTAAGAACATCTGGCGTAACAACTACGAAAAGAGCTTGGCTGTGCTTGAGCAAATTCCAGCTGAAAACATTGTCTTGACAAGCTCATGCTCACTTCTTCATGTGCCATTTACAACAGCTAATGAAGAATTTGAACCAGCAATCTTGAACCACTTTGCCTTTGCAGTTGAAAAATTGGATGAAATCCGTGATTTGGATGCTATCCGCAATGGTCAAGGTGAAGAAGCACTTGCAGCCAACAAAGAACTCTTTGCGACTGAGCGTGTTGGTGAAAATGCTGAACTTCGTGCGCGTATCGCTGGCTTGACAGACGCAGACTACACTCGTTTGCCAGCCTTTGCAGAACGTGAAGCTATCCAAGAAGAAGCTTTCAAACTTCCAGCTCTTCCAACAACAACTATCGGTTCATTCCCTCAAACAAAAGAAGTTCGTGCGAAGCGTTTGGCTTACCGTAAAGGTGAATTGTCTCAAGAAGAGTACGACGCTTTCCTTGCTGAAACGATCGATGAATGGATCAAATGGCAAGAAGATATCGACTTTGATGTCCTTGTTCACGGTGAATTTGAGCGTAATGACATGGTTGAGTACTTCGGTCAAAACTTGTCAGGTTACCTCTTCTCTAAAAATGGTTGGGTTCAATCATACGGTATGCGTGGGGTGAAACCACCAATCATCTGGGGTGATGTTACTCGTCTCAACCCTATCACTGTTAAATGGTCTAGCTATGCACAAAGCCGTACAAACAAACCTGTTAAAGGCATGTTGACTGGACCTGTTACAATTCTTAACTGGTCATTCCCTCGTGAAGACATCTCTATCAAGGATTCTACTCTTCAAATCGCCCTTGCTATCAAGGATGAAGTGCTTGACCTTGAAGCTGCTGGTGTGAAAATCATCCAAATCGACGAGGCTGCTCTTCGTGAAAAATTGCCACTTCGTCGTAGCGACTGGTACGAAGACTACCTTGACTGGGCAATTCCTGCCTTCCGCTTGGTACATTCAACAGTAGCGCCAGACACACAAATCCACACTCACATGTGTTACTCAGAATTTACAGATATCATCCCAGCTATCGACAACATGGATGCAGATGTTATTTCCTTTGAAGCTAGCCGTTCAAACCTTGAAATCTTGGACGAACTCAAAGCGAAAAACTTCCAAACAGAAGTGGGACCTGGGGTTTACGATATCCACTCACCTCGTGTGCCAAATGAAGGCGAAATCGACAATACAATCGAAGCCATCCTTGCTAAAGTGCCAAGCAAGAAAGTTTGGATCAACCCTGACTGTGGTTTGAAAACACGTGGTATTCCAGAAACAAAAGAAAGCTTGATCCGCCTTGTTGAAGCAGCTAAAGCTGCGCGTGAGAAATTGTAAGATTAGATTTCTCCCTACAACGGTTGTTCAAAATGAAATCAAAAAGAAAAGGATAATGACTATGTCACGCCAAACACCGTCACTCTCATTTGAAGTGTTCCCTCCAAACCCAGCAGTGGGTAATGATAACATTATTTCTGCTCTTCAAGATATGCAGGAGTTGGCCCCTCACTTTATTAGTGTAACTGCCAGCAATAATAAATTTAATATCAAGGAAACGACGGTTCGTTTGGCTGACTTTATCCAAAATGATTTGGCGATTCCGACTATTGCTCACTTGCCAGCTATCTATTTGACCAAGGACAAGGTGGCTGAAACCATTGCTGACTTGGACAAGGTTGGGGTGCAGAAAATCTTGGCTCTTCGTGGGGATATTATTCCAGGTGTGGAACCTCAAAAGGATTTCCGTTATGCAACGGACTTGATCGAGTTCATCAAGGAACAAGCCCCTCACTTTGATATTGTTGGTGCTTGTTATCCAGAAGGTCATCCAGATTCACCAAATCAGATTTCAGATATTCAAAATCTTAAGAAGAAAGTGGATGCAGGCTGTTCGAGCCTTGTAACTCAGCTTTTCTTTGATAATGAGCGCTTCTATGATTTCCAAGACAAGTGCATCTTGGCTGGGATTGATGTTCCCATTCATGCAGGGATTATGCCAATTCTGAATCGAAATCAGGCTCTCCGCCTCTTGAAGACTTGTGAGAATATCCATCTTCCACGCAAATTTAAAGCCATCTTAGACAAGTATGAGCATGACCCTGAGTCGCTCAGAGCAGCAGGACTTGCCTATGCAGTGGACCAAATCGTGGACTTGGTAACTCAGGATGTTGCCGGTGTGCATCTCTACACTATGAACAATGCTGAAACAGCAAAATATATCCACCAAGCAACCCATGCCTTGTTTAATCACCAGTCTCTAGGATAATAAAAAGCAAACCATTCTTCTCAGGTGAGGGGAATGGTTCCTTTTTAATGGTAAAGGCCGCACTTTTTAAGAAAAATATGATAAAATAGACTCTGTACGTACTTGATACAAAGATGAGGGTATTAAATAATAGAATGCATTTAAACTGCAAGGTTTAGCGATATGAGCGAGTCAAATCGATATCATTTGACGAGAGAGTTAGTAAAGCATTTAGCTAATTGCCTGATAGCGATTAGCGTGAAAGGTTTAGATGCTTTAGTCTCAAACCTTTCTGATGATTTGTATCTTGAGTAATTGAACCCGGGCTAAATCCCTAGTGAAAAAGATAGATTTCCTGGTGTACATGGTACACTGCGTCAATCGAATGCTATCTTGTGTAATTGAACCCGGCCGAAAAGCTGTGTAAAAAAGATAAACTGTCTTGTCTTCATCGAAGACTTCGTCAGTTTCCTATTTTTACTTTGCTTTTGACGTCCTTGGTATCTTGTGTAACTGAACACGCCTACAACTCTGTGGAAAAAGATAAATCTACCTAGGAGCAGTCGCTCCGTCGTTCGATTTCCTATTTTCCTTTGAGTTGCTTTACGGCTTAGTATCTTGATTTTTGTAGGCAAGGCGTATAATTTCATCAATCCAAAGGGGATTAAAATGACAAAACAAGTGTTTCAAACGACTTTTGCGGGTCGTGAGTTAATTGTAGAGACTGGTCAGGTTGCTAAGCAAGCAAATGGCTCTGTTGTTGTACGTTATGGTGAGTCAACTGTCTTGACTGCTGCCGTTATGTCTAAGAAGATGGCAACTGGGGATTTCTTCCCACTTCAAGTCAACTATGAAGAAAAAATGTATGCGGCTGGGAAGTTTCCTGGTGGCTTTATGAAACGTGAAGGGCGTCCTTCAACGGATGCGACATTGACAGCGCGTTTGATTGACCGTCCAATCCGTCCTATGTTTGCGGAAGGTTTCCGTAACGAAGTCCAAGTCATCAACACCGTGCTTTCTTATGATGAAAATGCTTCTGCACCAATGGCTGCTATGTTTGGTTCATCCTTGGCACTTTCCATTTCAGATATTCCATTTGACGGTCCAATTGCTGGGGTACAGGTGGGTTATGTAGATGGTCAAATCATCATCAATCCAAGTCAAGAACAAGCAGAGCAATCTCTCCTTGAATTGACAGTAGCTGGTACCAAACACGCCATCAACATGGTAGAATCTGGTGCTAAAGAATTGTCAGAAGAAATCATGTTGGAAGCCCTTCTTAAAGGGCACGAAGCAGTTAAAGAATTGATTGCCTTCCAAGAAGAAATCGTTGCCGCAGTTGGTAAGGAAAAAGCAGAAGTGGAATTGCTTCATGTTGACGCTGACTTGCAGGCTGAAATCATCGCAGCCTACAACAGCGACCTTCAAAAAGCGGTTCAAGTAGAAGAAAAATTGGCTCGTGAAGCTGCAACTCAAGCAGTCAAAGACCAAGTAACTGCTGTTTACGAAGAAAAATATGCGAACCACGAAGAATTTGACCGTATCATGCGTGATGTGGCTGAAATTTTGGAACAAATGGAACACGCTGAAGTGCGTCGTTTGATCACAGAAGACAAGGTTCGTCCTGATGGTCGTAAGGTCGATGAAATTCGTCCTTTGGATGCGGTTGTCGACTTCCTTCCTCGTGTGCACGGTTCAGGTCTCTTTACTCGTGGGCAAACTCAAGCCCTTTCAGTTTTGACCTTGGCTCCAATGGGGGAAACTCAAATCATCGATGGTTTGGACCCAGAGTACAAGAAACGCTTTATGCACCACTATAACTTCCCACAATACTCTGTAGGGGAAACAGGTCGTTACGGTGCACCAGGTCGTCGTGAAATCGGTCACGGTGCTCTTGGTGAGCGTGCTCTTGCTCAAGTCTTGCCAAGTTTGGAAGACTTCCCATACGCTATCCGTCTGGTAGCAGAAGTCTTGGAATCAAATGGTTCTTCATCTCAAGCTTCTATCTGTGCGGGAACTCTTGCCCTTATGGCTGGTGGTGTGCCAATCAAGGCTCCAGTAGCTGGTATTGCCATGGGACTTATCTCAGATGGAAACAACTACACTGTATTAACCGATATCCAAGGTTTGGAAGATCACTTTGGAGACATGGACTTCAAGGTTGCAGGTACTCGTGACGGTATTACAGCCCTTCAAATGGATATCAAAATTCAAGGAATCACTGCAGAAATCTTGACTGAAGCACTTGCTCAAGCCAAGAAAGCGCGTTTTGAAATCCTTGATGTGATTGAAGCAACCATTCCAGAAGTTCGTCCAGAATTGGCTCCAACTGCTCCGAAAATTGATACCATCAAGATTGATGTGGACAAGATTAAGATTGTCATCGGTAAAGGTGGAGAAACTATCGACAAGATTATCGCTGAAACAGGCGTTAAGATTGATATCGATGAAGAAGGAAATGTGTCTATCTACTCTAGCGACCAAGATGCTATTAACCGTGCCAAAGAAATCATTGCTGGTTTAGTCCGTGAAGCCAAAGTGGATGAAGTTTACCGTGCTAAAGTCGTTCGTATCGAGAAATTTGGTGCCTTTGTTAACCTCTTTGATAAGACAGATGCCCTTGTTCATATCTCTGAGATGGCTTGGACGCGTACCAATAATGTCGAAGACTTGGTAGCAATCGGGGATGAAGTTGATGTTAAGGTTATCAAGATTGATGAAAAAGGACGTGTGGATGCTTCTATGAAAGCCCTTCTTCCTCGTCCTCCAAAACCTGAACGTGATGAAAAAGGTGAAAAGTCTGAGCGTCCTCACCGACCACGTCATCACAAGGACCACAAACCTAAGAAAGAATTTACAGAAACACCAAAAGATTCAGAATAAGAAAAGGAGAAATGTATGGGATGGTGGCGCGAAACCATTGATATCGTAAAAGAAAATGATCCAGCGGCCCGCACCACTTTGGAGGTTTTGCTGACTTATCCAGGTGTCAAGGCCTTGGCGGCCCACCGTCTTTCGCATTTTCTCTGGAAGCATGGCTTCAAACTCTTGGCTCGTATGCACAGTCAGTTTTGGCGCTTTTGGACTCAGATTGAGATTCATCCAGGTGCCCATATCGAATCAGGTGTCTTTATCGACCACGGATCTGGCCTGGTGATTGGGGAAACAGCGATTGTTGAAAAAGGTGTTCTCCTTTACCACGGAGTAACTCTTGGTGGAACTGGTAAGGATGTTGGCAAACGCCATCCGACCGTGCGAAAGGGAGCTCTCATATCCGCTCATGCTCAAGTTATCGGACCTGTAGAAATCGGTGAAAATGCCAAGGTCGGTGCTGCAGCAGTTGTTGTAGCAGACGTACCTAGTGATGTGACGGTTGTCGGAATTCCAGCTAAGATTGTCCGAGTGCATGGACAAAAGGATGAGCCAGTCATTCACGAAGTCGAAGAAAAACGAGAGTACTATGTCAATAAACTCGAACAGGCCAAAGAAGCCAGTCACAGATCGTCTGGGTTGTAGAGGATACCTATATGATTCAAGCAAGAAACAAGTTAAGCCAAGAGGAGCTATCTGAGGCGAAAAAACTAATTAACTGTTGCCAAAACTATGACGGTACCTATTGTGATCCCTATCTTTCTAACATGCTTAATTTTGACCCAAACATGCCCGCCTTTTTCCTTTATTATGAAAAAGGCGAACTTGTTGGTCTCTTAACTGTCTATGCAGATGATCAAGATGTGGAAGTGACGATACTGGTTCATCCAGCTCATCGCCGTCAGGGGATTGCGCGTGCATTGTTTACTAGTTTTGAGAGAGAAACGGCTTCTTTCCCTATTCGTTCAGTTACTTTACAGACAGAACGTATTTTTCTAGACCGTTATCCTGATTTTGTCATCAATTGGGGATTGGTCGAAGACGAGGATACAGAAACCTGGTTAGGTAAGGATAGAAGACCTTATCCGTTAGCAACTGTTTCCAATCTTGAAGTTTTGTTAGCAGATCGTTCTTATCAGGATCAAATTAGTCAGTTAAAATTTAAGGCATTCTCAGAGGAACATGAGTCTAGAGAGATTGTGGATAGATATGTCGCTGAAGCTCTGAAGGATCCAGAAAGTCGCTTATATATTTTGTTAAAAGATGGTCAGGTTATTGGAACTTGCACGATTGATTTATCGAGCGATACGAATTACTTCTACGGTTTAGCAATATCGGAACCTGAACGTGGGAAAGGCTATGGAAGCTACTTAGCAAAATCCCTTGTCAACCAACTAATTGAGCAAAATGACAAGGAATTTCAGATTGCAGTAGAGGACAGCAATGTAGGTGCCAAGCGCTTGTATGAAAAAATTGGCTTTGTCAAACAGACCCAGGTGGTTTATCTGAATGAGAAAGGAGCAAGGGATTCCGAAGTATAGAGATATTCGGACTGAAATTTAATTGAACTCTTAGTGATGAAACTAAGTGTTCTTGGATTTTGGCTTTCCTGACTATTATTTTATGATTAAAATCTATGACACCATGTCTCGTGATTTGCGAGAATTTGTCCCTATCGAGGACGGTAAGGTTAAGATGTATGTCTGTGGGCCAACCGTGTACAACTATATCCACGTGGGGAATGCTCGTTCGACGGTAGCTTTTGATACCATTCGTCGTTATTTTGAGTACCGTGGGTTTGAGGTTGCCTATATTTCCAATTTCACGGATGTGGATGATAAGATTATCAACCGTGCTAAGGAAGAAGGCATCACGCCTCAGGAGGTTGCGGACAAGTACATCGCTGCCTTTCGTGAGGATGTGACGGCCTTGGGTGTCAAACCTGCGACTCGCCATCCACGTGTAGTCGAGTTTATGGAGGGCATCATCCGCTTTGTGGAAGATTTGATTGAAAAAGGTTTTGCTTATGAGAGCCAAGGAGATGTCTATTTCCGTGTGGAAAAATCCCACAACTATGCTAAATTGGCTAATAAAACCTTGGAAGATTTGGAGCTGGGTGCTTCAGGTCGTACTGATGAAGAAACAGCTCGCAAGGAAAATCCGGTAGACTTTGCTCTATGGAAATCTGCTAAACCAGGTGAGATTTCTTGGGACAGTCCTTGGGGGCCTGGTCGTCCGGGCTGGCATATCGAGTGTTCGGTCATGTCGACAGAAATTTTGGGGGATACTATTGATATCCATGGTGGTGGAGCTGATCTCGAATTTCCTCATCACACCAATGAAATTGCCCAGTCAGAAGCCAAAACAGGTAAGACTTTTGCTAACTACTGGATGCACAATGGCTTTGTCAATATCGACAATGTCAAGATGTCCAAGTCTTTGGGGAACTTTATCACCGTACACGATGCCCTCAAAACTCTTGACGGGCAAGTGCTTCGATTCTTCTTTGCGACTCAACACTACCGCAAGCCCATCAACTTTACGGAAAAGGCAGTGCGGGATGCAGAGACTAATCTCAAGTATCTAAAGAACACTTACGAACAACCATTTACAGGAAACGTGGATACCCAAGAGTTACAAGCTTTTAAAGACAAGTTTGTAGCAGCTATGGATGAGGATTTCAACTCGGCAAATGGAATCACAGTAGTCTTTGAAATGGCCAAATGGATCAATTCCGGCAACTATGACGCAAGTGTCAAGCAAGCTCTTGCGGATATGTTGGAAGTCTTTGGTATTGTCTTTGTAGAGGAAGTTTTGGATGCAGAGATTGAAGCCTTGATTCAAAAACGTCAAGAAGCGCGTGCTAATCGTGACTTTGCGACAGCGGACCAGATCCGTGACCAATTGGCTGCTCAAGGGATTAAGCTCCTTGATACCAAGGATGGAGTGAGGTGGACACGTGATTGATGTCAATCTCATTAACGGGATTGCGTTAGCTTTTGAGGGGGACGCGGTGTATTCTATGTATATTCGTCGTCACCTCATCCTCAAAGGCATGACCAAACCCAATAAACTCCATCAAGAAGCGACCAAGTATGTCTCAGCCAAAGCTCAGGCTCGCCTGATTTCCCTTATGTTAGAGGAGCAAGTCCTGACGGAAAAAGAAGAAGAAATCTACAAACGTGGTCGCAATACCAATAGTCACACAAAGGCTAAAAATGCCGATGTGGTGACCTACCGTATGTCCACAGGTTTTGAAGCAGTCATGGGTTATCTCCATATGACTGAAAATCTGGAACGTCTTGAGAGCTTGATTTCGTGGTGCATCCAAAAAGTGGAGGGCTAGGACATGATGGCAAAAGAAATACAAGAATGGTTTCCTGAAGCTCAGATTTCAGACCAACCAGTAGAGAAAGAGGGTTATCTCACTCTTCCTTTAGCTTCTCAACAGTGGATTTTGCTGGAGGAAGCTGGGCTCAGCGAGCGTGAAAAGCAGTTGATTTCACTTTTGACCCAGCAGGAGCAGGCTCGTTCGCTCAATCCTTGGTATTCTTTTTTGATTGAGGGGAAGGGACAGACACCACAAACTTTTAAAAAGATTCAGTTGGCCTATTGTCATCTTTCCTATTTTCATCAGGAAAATCTAGCTTCTTGGCTGGATATGATGCGGACTCTATTTCCTAACTGTCAGACAGTGCTTCAGGTCGGAGCTCAGGATTATGTTTTCGTGCTTCAGCAAGATAAATACACCTCTGTACGAGCTATTTTAAGTGATACGATTGAAGCGGTAGAGTATGACTTTGGACTTCGTCTGTCTATCATGTTGGGCCAGGTTTGGTCTCAGACGAGAAATCAAGCCCTATCAGACTTAATCAAAGCTGAGCGCGAGTTGTTCAAGACTTGGTGGCGTCAGGGTCACCAAGGTGTTCATACTTTTTCTCAGCTCTATCTTTGGAGTATGGGAGAAAGACTTGTGGACTTGAAGGCAATCAAGGAATGCTTGCACCAGATGATCTTGGATCAAGACCAGATTCAGGAGATTGTTCTCTCCCTTTGGGAAAATAGTGCTGTTCTCACTAAAACAGCCCAGCAACTCTATCTGCACCGCAATTCTCTCCAATACAAGATTGATAAGTGGGAAGAATTGACAGGGCTACAGTTGAAGGAATTGACTGACCTGACCCTGTGTTATCAATTGATTTTACCAGATATTTTATAAAGTTTTGTGCAAGTTGCACAGAACTTTTTTATTTTTTTGGTCACCTTGCCATAGAAATATAAAGCGTTTTCATCTATAATAAAACTATCAAAAGACAAAAGGAGTTCACCTCATGGTAGAATTGAATCTTAAAAATATTTACAAAAAATATCCAAACAGCGAACACTATTCAGTTGAAGACTTCAACTTGGACATCAAAGACAAAGAATTTATCGTTTTCGTAGGTCCTTCAGGATGTGGTAAGTCAACAACTCTTCGTATGATTGCTGGTCTTGAAGACATTACAGAAGGTACTGCATCTATCGATGGCGTGGTTGTCAACGACGTAGCTCCAAAAGACCGTGACATTGCCATGGTATTCCAAAACTACGCTCTTTACCCACACATGACTGTTTATGACAACATGGCTTTCGGTTTGAAATTGCGTAAATACAGCAAGGAAGACATTGACAAACGTGTGCAAGAAGCAGCAGCAATCCTTGGTTTGAAAGAATTCTTGGATCGTAAACCAGCTGACCTTTCAGGTGGTCAACGTCAACGTGTTGCCATGGGTCGTGCCATCGTCCGTGATGCAAAAGTGTTCTTGATGGACGAGCCTTTGTCAAACTTGGATGCCAAACTTCGTGTATCAATGCGTGCTGAAATCGCTAAAATCCACCGTCGTATCGGAGCTACAACTATCTACGTAACTCACGACCAAACAGAAGCGATGACACTTGCAGACCGTATCGTTATCATGTCAGCAACTAAGAACCCTGCTGGTACAGGTACTATTGGACGTGTAGAACAAATCGGTACTCCTCAAGAAGTTTACAAAAACCCAGTTAACAAATTCGTAGCAGGATTCATCGGAAGCCCAGCTATGAACTTCATCAATGTGAAATTGGTTGGAAGCGAAATTGTTTCTGACGGTTTCCGTTTGAAAGTTCCAGAAGGTGCTTTGAAAGTTCTTCGTGAAAAAGGCTACGAAGGTAAAGAATTGATCTTCGGTATTCGTCCAGAAGACGTGAATGCAGAACCTGCTTTCCTTGAAACATTCCCAGAATCAGTTGTAAAAGCTACTATCTCAGTATCAGAATTGCTTGGTTCAGAATCTCACCTTTACTGCCAAGTTGGTAAAGACGAATTTGTTGCCAAAGTGGATGCTCGTGACTACTTGCAAACAGGTGCAACAGTTGAGCTTGGATTTGACTTGAACAAAGCCCACTTCTTCGATGTAGAAACTGAAAGAACAGTTTACTAAGATAAATGAAACTCAAAACACTGCTAGAAATCTGGCAGTGTTTTTTGCGGTTGAGTAGAAAAAACTCCTGGGACATTCCAGGAGAGTATGAGTAATTATTTGAACTTGAATCCTTCATAAATAAGCTCTACTTTTGGATTTTGTTTCTTAATCTGTTTGGAGAGTGACTTCATCATAGAAAGAGGACCACACATATAGACGCTTGCCTGTTCGGGTACTTTTTCTTGATCGAAATTAATATAGCCGTCTTTCCTACTGTCTACTAGATGGAGTTTAAAATTAGGATTTTTCTGAGCATAGTCACGGAGCAAATCTAGATAAACTGCATTTTCCTCTCCACGGAAGCTATAGTAGAAGTGAACTTGTTTATCTAAAATAGGATGTTCACGGATGTAAGAGATGAAGGGGGTAATCCCAATACCTCCAGCAATCCAAACCTGATTTTCTCGTCCTTCTTCTATAATCATGTGCCCGTAAGCTCTGTCAAGTGTTACTTTGCTGCCGACTTGAAGATTGTCATAGATATTCTTGGTATGGTCACCTGAATTTTTAACAGTAAAGTAAAGAGTTTGATCATGACCTCCTGAGATAGAAAAGGGATGCGGAGCGCTTTCAAAGCCTTCTTGGAAAATCTTTAGGAAGGCAAATTGTCCTGCTTGATAGTTGAAAGGTCTGCTAAGATGGATTTGAATTTCTCTAGTATCGTGATTTAAGTGTTTGAGATTGGTAATTTTCCCTAGATAGGGGAAGCCAATCTTTTGATATAGAAAAATGATATAAAAACCAGCTAGTAAGCCTAAAAGGGCATAGCTACCAACAAGAAAACTTAGAAGATTAAATGTAAGGAGACGATTGCCCATCATCATGTAGACATGAAAGAGTCCGAAAATATAAGCTAGGTAAACCAGGCGGTGAATCCATCGCCAAGCTTCGTATTGGATGTATTTGCCTAAATAGGCGACAAGGATGATGCTGACAAAGATATAGATGGCAAGATTTCCAAACTGAGCAGCTAAACGAGATCCCCACAAACCGCCCATACTAAAGTTATGAAAGATTAGTAGGATGATGGATAGAAAGGCTGTGAATTTGTGGACGGTGTAGACCTTCTCCAAACCGTGAAACCAGTTTTCTAGTATTGGGAGACGAGTGGCTAGGATAAAAGTCAGAGATAGGCTTGTTAAAGCTAGTCCTGGAATCATGAATTGGGGAGAAGTGTTCATCCAAGTCAAAATAGTCAAGACAAGACTAGCTATGATAAAGAGTAGTCCTTTGAGTGATTTCATAGAAAATTCCATTTCATTTAGCTTTCGATTTGTTGTAAACAAATTTGTTACATTTTATCATAGAAAAAGTATGGTGTCAAATCTAGGTGTGTGAATCTCTGTTCTCATCAAAAAACTCTCCAATTGAACTGGAGAGTGGTTGTTTATTCTGCGGCTTGTTGCCAACGTTTTGCTAGCATATGAGACAGGCTCGAAATTGCTAGGTTGAAGCTGAAGTAGATGAGGGCAATCAGGATATACAGACTGAAGACCTGCTCTGGTTCGAAATAACGGCCCATGAGAATTTGGCTAGCTCCAAAGAGTTCTTGTAGGGCGATAACAGAGTAGAGGAGACTGGTATCCTTGATCACGGTTACAAACTGAGAAATGATGGCTGGCAGCATTTTACGAATGGCTTGTGGGAGAATGATGTGGTAGAGGATTTGTGCAGAAGTAAATCCTTGTGACATTCCTGCTTCGTACTGCCCCTTATCCACGGCATTGAGGCCACCTCGAATAATCTCAGCCAAGGCTGCTGAGGTAAAGAGAGTGAAGGCGGTGATTCCTGCTGGAGTGGACTTCATCTTAAAGACTAAAAAGATAGTGAAAATCCAGAGGAGGTTGGGAACGTTACGCACAAACTCGATGTAAATGCTGGAGATGATTCGCAAGACAGGATTTTTGCCATTTCTCATGACAGCTAGCACCGTACCGATGAGGGTAGAGAGGACGATGGCAATTAGAGAAATATAGAGGGTCAAGCCAAATCCTTTAAAGATAAAGACTAGGTTATCTGGGGTCAAAACTTCTAAAATGGATTCCATAGTAACCTCCTAAAGCGAATAGGCTTTTTTGTTTGCTTGCTCCATCTTGCGACCAAACTGGGCAACAGGGAAGCATAGAGAGAAGTAGAGCAGGGCAGCGCCTAAAAAGGCTGGAATGTAGTTTCCGTTAAGTGCCGACCAAGACTTGGTCACAAACATCAAGTCCACTCCAGAGATGATAGCGACTGTCGAGGTGTTTTTGATGAGGTTAACAATTTGGTTGGTCAAAGGAGGGAGAATGATACGGAAGGCCTGAGGCAAGATAATTAAGCGCATGGCACTGATATAGGTAAATCCTTGCGACAAGGCAGCCTCCATCTGACCGCTAGGGATGGACTGAATTCCTGAACGAATAACCTCAGCAATATAAGCGCCGTGATAGAGCCCTACGCAGAGTACAGCTGTCCAATAAATTGGAATCATGATGATATGATCACTGATAAGAGGTAGGCCATAAAAAACGATAACAAACTGCACCAAGAGGGGAGTGTTTTGGTAAAATTCCACAAATATGCGAGCTAAGATTCGCAAAATTGGACGTTTGCTGGTTGACATGGCTCCAAAGAAGATGCCTAAAACCATGGCTAGGATAAAGGATCCGATAGCTAGGGCAAGGGTGAAGAGGAAACCATTGAAAAATTGTCCAAAATCCTGAAAATAGGCAGTCCAAGATGATAAATCTGTCATGATGTGTCCTCCTTAATCTGCGGTATGGCTAGATGGTTTGAGCTTGTAACGGTCATAAAGTTTCTGCAAACTACCATCTTTGCTCCATTTAGTAACCAAGTTATCAAGATAATTGTTTAGCTCTGTATTTGATTTCTTGGTAACGATACCGTAGTCAGATGGCTTGAAACTATCATCTAGTAGTACTGTACGCTTGCTGATGTAGCCAGACAGAATCGAGCGGTCAACGGAAAAGGCATCTATACGATGAGCGTGCAGGGAAGTAATCAATTCTGGGTAGGAACCAAGTTCGACGAATTTAAACTTCAGACCTTTCTTTTTACCCAGTTCAGTAATCAGGCGTTGGGTGATGGAACCTTGGGCGACTCCGATGGTTTTGCCATTTAGGTCCTCAATCTTTTTGATTTTGGCAGATTTATTGACCAAAAATCCAGATGCGTCTGTGTAGTAGGGACTGGTAAAGTTGTAGAGTTTTTTGCGTTCGTCTGTGATGGTAAAGGTCGCGATATCCATATCGACCTGTTCATTGTCTAGAAGGGGTCCACGGGTTTGTGCGGTAACAGGCACATAGCGAACTTTGACCTTGAGCTCATCTGCTACCATTTTGGCCAAGTCGGTTTCGATACCAGAATAGGTCCCTGTCTTGGGATCCTTATAGCCAAAGTTGGGAACGTCTTGTTTGACACCGACAACTAGTTCGCCTCTCTTTTGAATATCTGCGACACTGGTATCAGCCTGAACTGGTTTTGCAGCAGCAAGGCCGAAAAGGCTAATCAATAATGCTGATAAAAAGAATTTCTTTTTCATAGGCGCCTCCTTATTTGACTTTGTCACTTTCGTGGTTGATAATTTTACTGAGGAATTGTTGAGCACGAGGTTCGCTTGGATTGTCGAAAAAGTCATCAACATCTGTCGTATCCACTAAAACTTCTCCGTCAGCCATAAAGATGATGCGGTCGGCAACTTCACGGGCAAAGCCCATTTCATGGGTCACGACAATCATATTCATACCATCGTGGGCTAATTTTTGCATAACTGCCAGAACATCGCCGATGGTTTCAGGATCAAGAGCAGATGTTGGCTCATCAAAGAGGAGGAGTTCCGGATGCATAGCGAGTCCACGTGCGATGGCAATTCGTTGTTTTTGTCCACCGGATAGCATGGCTGGATAAGAATCTTTTTTGTCCCACATATTTACAAATTCTAGATATTTTTGGGCTGTTTTTTCAGCTTCTTTTTTATCAATTCCTAGAACTTTTATGGGTGCGAGTGTTACGTTTTCTAACACTGTTTTGTGAGGGTAAAGGTTAAAATGCTGGAAAACCATGCCGACTTCCTTGCGAAGAGGAACCAAATCTTTCTGGCTGGCACCAGCAACTTGGTGCCCATTTACTAGAAGACTTCCTTTGTCTACAGCCTCCAAACCATTAATGGTGCGGATAAGAGTGGATTTTCCAGAACCAGATGGTCCGAGTAGGACAACGACTTGTCCTTTTTCAAAACGGAGATTGATGTCGCGGAGTGCGTGGTAGTCTCCGTAATATTTTTCGACGTGTTCAAATTCTACTAAAGCCATAAGGAATCTCCTTTGTGTTAGATTTTATAACATGATTCTACACCAAAAAAATTGCCTTGTCAAATCATATCTGAAAAAATTCACTAAAATTTTATAAAAAAGCAATCTGGATAGAGAAAAAGCCTAAATCATGTTATAATGAAGCAATAGAATTCTTAGAAAGAGTGGATGTCTTTTTGATAACACCTACTTATGAATGGCAGTTTGCCCCGCAGGTAGAAGATGCGGATTTTACAAAGATAGCCAAGAAGGCTGGACTGGGTCCTGAGGTGGCTCGGTTATTATTTGAGAGAGGGATTCAGAAGCAAGAAAGTTTGAAGAAGTTTTTAGAACCTTCCTTGGAGGACTTGCATGATCCTTATCTGCTCCATGATATGGACAAGGCAGTGGAACGGATTCGTCAGGCCATTGAAGAAGGGGAAAATATTCTCGTCTATGGAGATTACGATGCGGATGGCATGACTTCGGCTTCTATTGTGAAGGAAAGTTTGGAACAGCTTGGTGCTGAGTGCCGTGTTTACTTGCCCAATCGTTTTACAGACGGTTATGGACCTAATGCCAGTGTCTATAAGTACTTCATCGAGCAAGAAGGAATTTCCTTGATTGTGACAGTGGATAATGGAGTTGCTGGTCACGAGGCTATTGAACTGGCTCAGTCTATGGGAGTGGATGTCATTGTGACTGACCACCATTCCATGCCTGAAACCCTGCCTGATGCCTATGCCATCGTTCACCCTGAACATCCAGATGCGGACTATCCTTTCAAATATTTGGCTGGTTGTGGAGTGGCTTTCAAGCTGGCGTGTGCTCTTTTAGAAGAAGTGCAAGTGGAATTGCTTGATTTGGTCGCTATTGGAACCATTGCTGATATGGTGAGTTTGACGGATGAAAACCGCATTTTGGTGCAATATGGTCTGGAAATGTTGGGGCATACTCAGCGTATTGGTCTACAAGAAATGCTGGACATGGCTGGGATTGCTGCAAATGAAGTAACAGAAGAAACGGTTGGCTTTCAGATTGCCCCTCGTTTAAATGCCTTGGGGCGCTTGGATGATCCTAATCCAGCTATTGATTTGTTGACTGGATTTGACGATGAGGAATCACATGAGATTGCCCTCATGATTCACCAGAAAAATGAAGAGCGCAAGGAAATCGTCCAGTCTATCTATGAAGAAGCTAAGACCATGGTGGATTTTGAGAAGAAGGTCCAGGTTTTGGCTAAGGAAGGTTGGAATCCTGGGGTTCTGGGTATCGTGGCTGGTCGTTTGTTGGAAGAACTAGGGCAGACAGTCATCGTTCTTAATATAGAGGACGGTCGTGCCAAGGGTAGCGCTCGTAGTGTTGAAGCGGTCGATATTTTTGAAGCCTTGGATCCTTATCGTGACCTCTTCATTGCATTTGGTGGTCATGCTGGCGCAGCAGGAATGACGCTGGAAATTGAGAAACTCTCAGATTTATCTCAGGTTTTAGAAGACTATGTCCGTGAAAAAGGTGCAGATGCTGCTGGCAAGAATAAGTTAAACCTAGATGAAGAGCTGGATTTGGAGACTTTGAGTCTTGAAACAGTCAAGAACTTTGAACGTTTAGCTCCCTTTGGAATGGACAATCAGAAACCTGTCTTTTATATCAAGGATTTTCAGGTTGAAAGTGCTCGTACTATGGGAGCAGGCAATGCCCATCTCAAACTGAAAATCTCTAAGGGTGAAGCCAGTTTTGAAGTGGTGGCATTTGGACAAGGCAGATGGGCAACGGAGTTTGCTCAAACCAAGAATCTAGAGTTAGCAGTCAAATTGTCTGTCAACCAATGGAATGGCCAAACCGCTCTTCAGTTGATGATGGTGGATGCGCGTGTGGAGGGTGTTCAACTCTTTAATATTCGTGGGAAGAATACCACCTTGCCAGAGGGGGTTCCAGTCTTGGATTTTGCTGGAGAAGTGCCAGATTTAGCGACTAGTGAAGCTGTTGTCGTGAAAACTATTCCTGAGGATATTACCCTGCTGAAAACTATTTTTCAGGAACAGAATTTCTCTGCTGTCTATTTCAAAAATGATATTGACAAGGCCTATTATCTGACAGGTTATGGGACTAGAGAACAGTTTGCCAAATTGTACAAGACCATTTATCAGTTTCCAGAGTTTGATATTCGTTATAAGCTGAAAGATTTGGCAGCTTATCTTAATATCCAACAAATCTTGCTGGTCAAGATGATTCAAGTATTTGAAGAACTAGGTTTTGTGACGATCACAGATGGTGTGATGACAGTCAATAAAGAGGCACCAAAGCGAGAGATAGGAGAAAGTCAGATTTACCAAAATCTCAAACAAACCGTTAAAGACCAAGAAATGATGGCACTAGGTACCGTGCAAGAAATTTATGACTTTTTAATGGAAAAAGAGTAGAAGTTAGGAAAGAGTTGGGCAACCAGCTCTTTTTTGAAAACAAATCTTCATTTTGAAAATCATCAAAAAAATGGTATAATGGTAGGAAAAGATTCGGCTAAAAGTAATAGTGCTTTTAGAATAAGAGGGCAAGCAACCCTATAATCAAGATAAACTAAGCTTTCGGAGGAAAAATGAGTAATATCAGTCTAACAACACTTGGTGGTGTACGTGAAAACGGGAAAAATATGTATATCGCTGAAATCGACGGGTCTATTTTCGTTTTGGATGCAGGTCTAAAATACCCTGAAAATGAACAACTAGGGGTGGACGTCGTTATTCCAAATATGGACTACCTTTTTGAAAATAGCGACCGTATCGCAGGTGTCTTCTTGACCCACGGGCATGCGGATGCCATTGGTGCACTGCCTTATCTCTTGGCTGAAGCCAAGGTACCTGTATTTGGGTCTGAGTTGACCATTGAGTTGGCCAAACTCTTTGTTAAAGGAAATGATGCGGTTAAGAAATTCAATGATTTCCATGTTATTGATGAGAATACGGAGATTGATTTTGGAGGGACTGTGGTTTCCTTCTTCCGTACGACCCACTCTATCCCAGAGAGTCTGGGTGTGGTCTTGAAGACGGCTGAGGGCAGCATCGTTTACACAGGGGACTTCAAATTTGACCAGACAGCTAGTGAATCTTATGCGACAGACTTCGCTCGTTTGGCAGAAATCGGTCGTGACGGAGTTCTAGCTCTGCTCAGTGATTCAGCCAATGCAGATAGCAATGTTCAAGTGGCTAGTGAAAGTGAAGTTGGGGATGAAATCACTCAAACCATTGCGGACTGGGAGGGACGTATCATCGTTGCGGCAGTAGCCAGCAACCTCTCTCGTATCCAGCAGGTGTTTGACGCTGCGGATGCAACAGGGCGTCGTGTGGTCTTGACAGGGTTTGATATTGAAAATATCGTCCGCACTGCTATTCGCCTCAAGAAATTATCCCTAGCTAACGAAAGTCTTTTGATTAAGCCAAAAGATATGTCTCGCTTTGAAGATCATGAGTTGATTATCCTTGAGACAGGTCGTATGGGTGAACCTATCAACGGTCTTCGCAAGATGTCGATTGGTCGCCACCGTTATGTGGAAATTAAGGACGGTGACCTAGTCTATATCGTAACGACTCCGTCTATCGCCAAAGAAGCAGTCATGGCACGTGTGGAAAATATGATTTACCAAGCTGGCGGGGTTGTCAAACTGATCACTCAAAGCTTGCGCGTGTCAGGTCACGGAAATGCGCGTGATTTGCAGTTGATGATCAATCTCTTGCAACCTAAGTATCTCTTCCCAATTCAAGGGGAATACCGTGAGTTGGATGCCCATGCTAAGGCTGCTATGGCAGTTGGTATGTTGCCAGAACGCATTTTCATCCCTAAAAAGGGAACCAGCATGGCTTATGAGAATGGGGACTTTGTTCCAGCTGGAGCGGTTTCGGCAGGGGATGTCTTGATTGACGGAAATGCCATCGGTGATGTTGGAAATGTGGTTCTTCGTGACCGTAAGGTCTTGTCAGAGGATGGTATTTTCATCGTAGCAATTACCGTTAATCGTCGTGAGAAAAAAATTGTGGCTAAGGCCCGTGTTCACACGCGTGGATTTGTTTATCTTAAGAAGAGCCGCGATATTCTCCGTGAAAGTTCAGAATTGATTAACCAAACGGTAGAAGACTATCTTCAAGGAGATGACTTTGACTGGGCAGATCTCAAAGGGAAGGTTCGTGATACTCTGACCAAGTACCTCTTTGATCAAACTAAACGTCGTCCAGCCGTTTTACCAGTGGTGATGGAAGCAAAATAATCATTGAAATAAACAGAGGGAAAGTCGAATTTCGGCTTTTTCTTATCGGAAAATAGAAGGAGAAAATCATGGCAGTAATGAAAATCGAGTATTACTCACAGGTATTAGATATGGAGTGGGGGGTGAATGTTCTTTACCCCGATGCCAATCGAGTGGAAGAACCAGATTGCGAAGATATCCCTGTTTTGTATCTTTTACACGGGATGTCTGGCAATCATAACAGTTGGCTCAAGCGAACCAACGTAGAACGCTTGCTTCGAGGAACCAATCTCATCGTTGTCATGCCTAATACCAGCAATGGTTGGTACACAGATACTAAGTATGGTTTTGATTACTACACAGCTCTAGCAGAGGAATTGCCACAGGTTTTGAAACGTTTCTTCCCTAATATGACTAGTAAGCGTGAAAAGACCTTTATTGCTGGTCTTTCTATGGGAGGTTATGGCTGTTTCAAATTGGCTCTTGCAACAAATCGTTTTTCTCATGCAGCTAGTTTTTCAGGTGCTCTTAGCTTTCAAGATTTTTCTCCTGAAAGCCAAAATTTGGGAACACCAGCTTATTGGAGAGGTGTGTTTGGGGAGATTAAAGATTGGACAGCTAGCCCTTATTCTCTTGAAAGTCTGGCTAAAAAATCAGATAAACAGACCAAGCTTTGGGCTTGGTGTGGCGAGCAAGATTTCTTGTACGAAGCCAATAATCTCGCAGTGAAAAATCTCAAAAAACTGGGCTTTGATGTGACCTATAGCCATAGTGCTGGAACTCACGAATGGTACTACTGGGAAAAACAATTGGAACGGTTTTTAGCAACTCTTCCAATCGATTTCACATTAGAAGAGAGATTGAGCTAAGTTTTTATAAATGAACCACTATTTATAGTTATTCTTGGCTTAAAAACAATGATGGAAGTCTATTTTCGCTAGACTTTTTAATCGAAAATAGTAAAATAGTAGAGAGATACTAGTTGAAAGAGAGAAAAATATGTATCGTTATCAGCTTGGGATACCATTATCAGAGTATGATGGTTTTGTAAAAGAACATCCCATGGTTAATCTATTACAAAGCAGTGCTTGGGAAAAAGTGAAATCTGAGTGGAATCATGAGAGACTTGGTGTCTATGAAGAGGGGAAGTTACTGGCTGTGGCTAGTATTCTCATAAAGTCCCTCCCTTTTGGGTATAAAATGTTTTACATCCCAAGAGGACCTATATTGGATTACAGGGATACAGAACTTTTAAAGTTTGTCCTGCAGTCTATTAAGTCTTATGCTCGCAGTAAGAGAGCGGTTTTTGTTACTTTCGATCCAAGCATTTGTCTATCTCAACATTTGGTCAATCAAGATAAAACAGAATATCCTGAAAATCTTGCTATTGTTGATATTTTAGGGCAATTAGGAGTGGAATGGTCTGGGCAGACAATCGAGATGGATGACACCATTCAGCCTCGTATTCAGGCGAAAGTATACAAGGAAAATTTTACAGAAGATAAACTTTGCAAGTCAACAAAACAAGCTATTCGATCCGCTCGAAATAAGGGTGTAGAGATTCAGATTGGTAGAGATGAATTGTTAGAATCTTTCTCGTTTTTGATGAAAAAAACTGAGAAGCGAAAAGATATCCATTTGAGGAATGAAGCCTATTATAAAAAATTGTTAGATAATTTTAAGGACAAGGCCTACATTACGCTGGCTACTCTGGATATCGCTAAGCGTTTACGAGAATTAGAAGAACAGTTAGCGAAAAACTTAGCGTTGGAAGAAGCGTTTACTGAGTCGACTCGAACTTCAAAAGTAGAAGCCCAGAAGAAGGAAAAAGAGCGTTTGGTAGAAGAAAGAGATTTCTTGCAGAGATATCTGAATGAAGAAAAATCAAACATTCCTTTAGCAGCTACTTTGAGTTTGGAATTTGGTAATACCTCTGTTAATCTATATGCTGGTATGGATGATGCTTTTAAACGTTATAATGCACCAATTTTAGCTTGGTATGAAACAGCTCGCTATGCTTTTGAGCGAGGTATGGTGTGGCAAAATTTAGGTGGTGTTGAAAACTCTCTCAATGGTGGACTTTACCATTTTAAGGAAAAATTTAATCCAACGATTGAAGAATACTTGGGTGAGTTTACAATGCCCACCCATCCTCTTTATTCTCTGTTAAGAATCGCTCTTGATTTTCGCAAGGCATTAAGAACAAAACATCATAGAAGGTAAGTACATGGCATTAATTACACTCACAAAAGAAGAATTTCAAGCTTATTCTGATCAGGTCTCTTCTCGTTCTTTTATGCAATCTGTCCAGATGGGGGACTTGTTAGAAAAAAGAGGGGCTCGAATTGTTTATCTTGCATTGAAACAAGAAGGAGAAATTCAAGTTGCAGCTCTGGTTTATAGCTTGCCCATGCTGGGTGGCCTACATATGGAGATCAATTCGGGGCCGATTTATACCCAACAAGATGCTCTCCCAGTTTTTTATGCGGAGTTAAAAGAATATGCCAAGCAAAATGGTGTATTAGAGTTGCTTGTAAAACCTTATGAAACTTATCAAACTTTTGATGGTGAAGGTAATCCAATAGATGCTGAGAAAAAAAGTATTATTCAAGGTTTGACTGATTTAGGTTATCAATTTGATGGTTTAAAAACAGGTTACCCAGGTGGAGAACCGGATTGGTTATATTGTAAAGATTTGAATGAGCTAACTGAAAAGACCTTGCTTAACAGTTTTAGTAAAAAGGGGAAAGCTTTGGTGAAAAAGGCTGATACATTTGGTATTCAGTTGAAAAAATTAAATCGTGAAGAACTTTCAATTTTTAAGAATATAACAAAAGAAACCTCTGAACGTAGAGAATATAGTGATAAAAGTTTAGAATATTATGAGCACTTTTATGATTCATTTGGAGAACAAGCGGAGTTTGTAATTGCTAATCTAAATTTAGGAGAATATATACAAAATTTAATACATAAGCAAAAAGAATTATCTGAAAAAATAGCTACCTCACTACTCTTATTAGAACAATATCCAGATTCTGCACAAAAGAAAAAAGAACACAAAGAATTGGCTAGGCAGTATGAAAGTTTTGAAGTTCGAAAAGCAGAAGCACGAGAGTTGATTGAAAAATATGGAGAGAAAGATCTTGTCTTAGCAGGTAGTTTATTTATTTATATGCCTCAAGAAACGACCTATCTTTTTAGTGGTTCCTATACTGAGTTTAATAAATTTTATGCACCAGCTTTGCTTCAGAAATATGTTATGTTGGAAAGCATAAAACGTGGGATCCCTAAATACAACTTCCTAGGGATTCAAGGGATTTTTGATGGTAGTGATGGTGTTTTACGTTTTAAACAAAATTTTAATGGTTATATTGTACGTAAAGCAGGAACTTTCCGTTATTATCCATCTCCCATAAAATATAAAGCTATTCAGTTACTTAAAAAAATATTAGGACGCTAAGATAAGAAAATCGGTCTTTAGGTTTCTTTCAGCTTGTTTTAGTAAAATAGCTTTTATTTGCTAGAAAGGTGGAGGGACATGCGCTGGATTTTTCGTTTGATAGGGGCTTTCTTTTCTTTTGTGTGGCGTTTGTTTTGGCGTCTAGTTTGGATAGCTTTTCTTTTGTGTGCTTTTGCTTTTGGACTTCTCTGGTATCTGAACGGTGATTTTCAAGGAGCGCTAAAGCAAGCAGAACGGTCAGTCAAGATTGGTAAACAAAGTATCGACCAATGGGAAAAAACAGGGCAACTGCCTAAGTTGAACCAGACAGATAGCCACCAACACTCTGAAGGAAGGTGGCCGCAGGCTTCTGCTCGTATTTACCTAGATCCGCAGATAGATTCACGCTTTCAAGAAGCTTATGTAGAAGCGATTCAGAATTGGAATCAAACTGGTGCCTTTAAGTTTGAACTGGTGACTGAGGCCAGCAAGGCAGATATCTTGGCTACGGAGATGAATGACGGAGGTACTCCTGTGGCAGGAGAGGCAGAAAGTCAGACCAATCTCTTGACGGGGCAATTCTTGTCTGTCACGGTACGGTTGAATCACTATTATCTGTCCAATCCAAACTATGGCTATTCCTATGAGCGCATTGTCCATACAGCAGAACATGAGTTGGGGCATGCGATTGGCTTGGACCATACAGATGAGAAGTCTGTCATGCAACCTGCAGGTTCTTTTTATGGTATCCAGGAAGAGGATGTTGAAAGACTTCGAAAATTATATGAGACCAATGAGTAGGGGACTATCTTTCCCTACTTTTTTGCTATAATGGAACTATGAACAACTTGATTAAATCAAAACTAGAGCTCCTGCCGACCAGCTCTGGTTGCTACATTCACAAGGATAAAAACGGTACGATTATCTATGTAGGAAAGGCTAAAAATCTGCGTAATCGCGTGAGATCCTATTTCCGCGGAAGTCATGATACCAAAACAGAGGCCTTGGTGTCTGAAATTGTGGATTTTGAGTTTATCGTTACGGAGTCCAATATTGAGGCACTTCTCCTGGAAATCAATCTGATCAAGGAAAACAAGCCCAAGTACAATATCATGCTCAAGGATGATAAGTCTTACCCTTTCATAAAAATCACCAATGAGCGCTATCCTCGTTTGATTATCACCCGTCAGGTCAAAAAGGACGGAGGTCTTTATTTCGGTCCCTATCCAGATGTGGGCGCAGCCAATGAAATTAAGCGATTGCTGGATCGGATTTTTCCTTTTCGAAAGTGTACCAATCCGCCCTCTAAGGTCTGTTTTTACTACCATATCGGCCAATGTATGGCCCACACCATCTGCAAGAAAGATGAGGCCTATTTCAAGTCCATGGCTCAGGAGGTTTCCGATTTCCTAAAAGGACAGGATGACAAAATCATCGATGATCTCAAGGGCAAAATGGCAGCTGCAGCCCAGTCTATGGAGTTTGAACGTGCGGCAGAATACCGTGACCTGATTCAGGCTATTGGAACACTTCGAACCAAGCAACGGGTCATGGCCAAGGATCTCCAAAATCGGGATGTCTTTGGCTACTATGTGGACAAGGGCTGGATGTGTGTTCAGGTTTTCTTTGTTCGTCAGGGCAAGCTTATTGAGCGCGATGTCAATCTTTTTCCCTACTACAACGATCCGGATGAGGACTTCTTGACCTATGTGGGACAATTCTATCAAGAAAAATCTCATCTAGTTCCCAATGAGGTACTGATTCCGCAGGATATTGACGAAGAAGCCGTCAAGGCTTTGGTGGATACCAAGATTTTCAAACCCCAGCGTGGAGAGAAAAAGCAACTGGTCAATTTGGCTATAAAGAATGCTCGAGTCAGTCTAGAGCAGAAGTTCAACCTGTTAGAGAAATCTGTCGAAAAGACACAAGGAGCTATTGAAAATCTAGGTCGTTTGCTCCAAATACCGACCCCAGTCCGCATCGAATCCTTCGATAACTCTAATATCATGGGGACCAGTCCTGTTTCAGCCATGGTGGTCTTTGTCAACGGCAAACCAAGTAAGAAAGATTACCGTAAGTATAAAATCAAGACCGTAGTCGGGCCAGACGACTATGCGAGTATGAGAGAAGTCATTCGCAGGCGCTATGGTCGAGTACAGCGTGACGGTTTGACTCCTCCAGATTTGATTGTCATCGATGGGGGACAAGGTCAAGTCAATATCGCCAAGCAAGTCATACAAGAGGAACTGGGTCTGGATATTCCCATTGCAGGTTTGCAAAAAAATGACAAGCACCAAACCCATGAATTACTTTTTGGAGATCCACTTGAGGTGGTGGAGTTGTCTCGCAATTCTCAGGAATTTTTCCTGCTCCAACGTATCCAAGATGAGGTCCACCGCTTTGCTATTACTTTCCACCGTCAACTGCGCTCCAAAAATTCTTTTTCATCACAACTGGATGGAATTGAAGGGCTGGGACCTAAACGCAAGCAGAATCTCATGAAGCATTTCAAGTCTTTGAGCAAAATCAAGGAAGCCAGTGTGGATGAGATTGTTGATGTTGGAGTACCTAGAACGGTTGCAGAGGCTGTACAGAGGAAGTTGAACCCGCAGGAAGAAGAGGAATTAGCTCAAGTGGCGGAAGAAAGAGTAGATTATCAAACGGAAGGAAACCACAATGAACCATAAAATCGCAATTTTATCAGATATTCATGGCAATACAACTGCCCTAGAAGCAGTGATTGCAGATGCTAAAAATCAAGGAGTCAGTGAATACTGGCTTCTGGGAGATATTTTTCTTCCCGGTCCCGGTGCAAATGACTTGGTCGCCCTGTTAAAGGACCTTCCTATAACAGCCAGTGTTCGAGGCAATTGGGATGATTGTGTCCTTGAGGCCTTGGATGGTGAATATGGTTTGGAACATCCGAAAGAAATCCAGTCAATGCGCATGACCCAGTTTTTGATGGAGCGAATGGATCCTGCAACGATTGTCTGGCTACGAAGCTTGCCTTTGCTGGAAAAGAAAGAAGTTGAGGGACTGCGTTTTTCTCTCACACATAATTTACCTGACAAAAACTATGGTGGAGATCTACTGGTTGGGAATGATACAGAAAAATTTGACCAACTGCTAGATGCGGAAACCGACGTGGCAGTCTATGGTCATGTTCACAAGCAATTGCTTCGTTATGGCAGTCAAGGGCAACAAATCATCAATCCAGGGTCGATTGGCATGCCCTATTTTAATTGGGAGGCGTTAAAAAATCACCGTGCCCAGTATGCCGTGATAGAAGTTGAAGATGGGGAATTGGTAAATATCCTATTTCGTAAAGTCGCTTATGATTATGAAGCGGAGTTAGAATTGGCCAAGTCCAAGGGGCTTCCCTTTATCGAAATGTATGAAGAGCTACGTCGTGAAGACAACTATCAGGGGCACAATCTGGAACTATTAGCAAGCTTAATAGAAAAGCATGGGTATGTAGAGGATGTGAAGGATTTCTTGGGGGCTATAAAGTCAGAATATAAGATAGACTAGTTTCTTTAAGTAACTGAAAATTAATTGGAACTGGATGAGGGGCTTCCTTATTTAAATGATTTTCTTCATTCGGTTGCTTATCCTTGTTCCAATTTCTTTCTATGAAAAATCTCTGCAAGCTCTTTCAAAATATGGTAGAATGGAAGCAGTAGAATTAGAAAAGGAAATCGATTATGAAATTTCTTGAATTAAACAAAAAACGTCATGCGACTAAGCAGTTCACTGATAAGCCAGTTGATCCCAAAGATGTGCGTACGGCTATCGAAATTGCAACCTTGGCTCCAAGTGCCCACAATAGCCAACCATGGAAATTTGTGGTGGTTCGTGAGAAAAATGCTGAATTGGCAAAGTTGGCTTATGGCTCGAACTTTGAGCAGGTATCATCAGCACCTGTAACCATTGCCCTCTTTACAGATACGGACTTAGCCAAACGTGCTCGCAAGATTGCCCGTGTCGGTGGTGCTAAAAATTTCTCAGAAGAACAACTTCAATACTTCATGAAAAATTTGCCTGCGGAATTTGCCCGTTACAATGAACAACAAGTCAGCGACTACCTAGCCCTCAATGCAGGTTTGGTTGCTATGAACTTGGTTCTCGCTCTTACAGACCAAGGAATCGGATCAAATCTGATTCTTGGTTTTGACAAATCAAAAGTCAACGAAGTTTTGGACATCGAAGACCGTTTCCGCCCAGAACTTTTGATTACGGTAGGCTATACGGACGAAAAATTGGAACCAAGTTACCGCTTGCCAGTAGATGAAATCATCGAGAAAAGATAGAAGGAAGATAATATGACAGCAATTGATTTTACAGCAGAAGTAGAAAAACGCAAAGAGGACCTCTTGGCTGACTTGTTTAGCCTTTTAGAAATCAACTCTGAACGTGATGACAGCAAGGTTGATGCCCAGCATCCATTTGGACCTGGGCCGGTAAAAGCCTTGGAAAAATTCCTTGAAATCGCAGACCGCGATGGCTACCCAACTAAAAATGTTGACAACTACGCAGGACATTTTGAGTTTGGTGATGGAGAAGAAGTTCTCGGAATCTTTGCTCACATGGACGTGGTTCCAGCTGGTAGCGGTTGGGACACAGACCCTTACACACCAACTATCAAAGACGGTCGCCTTTATGCGCGTGGGGCTTCGGACGACAAGGGTCCTACAACAGCTTGTTACTATGGTTTGAAAATCATCAAAGAATTGGGACTTCCAACTTCTAAGAAAGTTCGTTTCATCGTTGGAACAGACGAAGAATCAGGTTGGGCAGACATGGACTACTATTTCGAGCACGTAGGACTTGCAAAACCAGACTTCGGTTTCTCTCCTGATGCTGAATTCCCTATCATCAATGGTGAAAAAGGAAATATTACTGAATACCTCCACTTTGCAGGAGAAAACAATGGTGCCGCTCGTCTTCATAGCTTCACAGGTGGACTGCGTGAAAATATGGTACCAGAATCAGCAACAGCAGTCGTTTCAGGTGATTTGGCTGACTTGCAAGGGAAATTAGATACTTTTGTTGCAGAACACAAACTCAGAGGAGAACTCCAAGAAGAAAACGGTCAGTACAAGGTGACCATCATTGGTAAATCAGCCCACGGTGCTATGCCTGCTTCAGGTGTCAATGGTGCGACTTACCTAGCCCTCTTCCTCAGCCAGTTTGACTTTGCTGGACCTGCAAAAGACTATCTTGAAATTGCTGGTAAGATTCTTTTGAACGACCACGAGGGGGAAAATCTCAAGATTGCCCATGTGGATGAAAAGATGGGTGCCCTTTCTATGAATGCCGGAGTCTTCCGCTTCGACGAAACAAGTGCTGACAATACGATTGCCCTTAATATTCGTTATCCAAAAGGAACCAGCCCAGAGCAAATCAAGTCAATTCTTGAAAACTTGCCAGTTGCTTCTGTTAGCCTTTCTGAACACGGTCACACTCCTCACTATGTGCCAATGGAAGATCCACTTGTACAAACCTTGTTGAATGTCTATGAAAAACAAACTGGTCTTCAAGGTCATGAACAAGTCATCGGTGGTGGTACCTTTGGTCGCTTGCTCGAACGTGGAGTTGCCTACGGCGCCATGTTCCCAGACTCAATTGATACCATGCACCAAGCCAATGAATTTATCGCCTTGGACGATCTCTTCCGAGCAGCAGCAATCTACGCCGAAGCTATCTATGAATTGATCAAATAATGATATAGAAGTCTGAGATTGTATGCTTGGACTTCTTTTTGGAGGGAAAGTAGATGTCTCAAATTGAAAGAATCAAGCAGGCTATTATGGCAGATCCACAGAATGCCAGCTATACAGAGCGTGGCATTGAGCCTCTCTTTGCAGCGCCCAAGACTGCTCGCATCAATATCATCGGTCAGGCACCTGGACTTAAAACCCAAGAAGCAGGACTTTATTGGAAGGATAAAAGTGGTGACCGCTTGAGAGACTGGCTAGGTGTGGATGAAGATACCTTTTACAATTCAGGCTATTTTGCTGTTTTGCCCATGGATTTCTACTTTCCAGGGCATGGCAAGTCAGGTGATCTGCCACCGAGAACTGGCTTTGCTGAAAAATGGCATCCGCAGCTCTTGCAAGAATTACCAGATATTCAATTGACCCTCTTGATTGGCCAATATGCTCAAGCCTACTATTTGCAGGAGAAAGTCAGTGGCAAGGTGACAGAACGAGTAAAACATTATCAAAACTATCTGCCAACCTATTTTCCACTAGTTCACCCTTCACCGCGAAATCAAATCTGGATGGCCAAAAATCCTTGGTTTGAGGCAGAAGTGGTGCCAGATTTGAAAAAAAGAATTAAAACTATTTTATAGTCAATGAAAATCAAAGAGCAAACTAGGAAGCTAGCTGCAGGCTGCTCAAAGTACAGCTTTGAGGTTGCAGATAAAACTGACGAAGTCAGCTCGAAACACTGTTTTGAGGTTGTGGATAGAACTGACGAAGTCAGTAACTATACGCACGGTAAGGCGACGCTGACGTGGTTTGAAGAGATTTTCGAAGAGTATTAGGAGAAAAAGAATGAAAGAAATAACCTTTGATGCATTTTACCAGCTTTACCAAAACGACCAACTTTCTTTAGTAGACGTGAGAGAAGTGGATGAGTTTGAAGCACTTCATTTAGAAGGCGCCCATAACCTACCGCTTAGTCAATTGCCTGATACCTATGATCGGTTGGACAAGGACCACTTACATTATGTTATTTGTAAATCTGGAATGAGATCGGCGCGTGCTTGCCAATTCCTATCAGAACAAGGTTATGAGGTTATCAATGTCCAAGGTGGCATGATGGCTTTTGAAGAACTTTAAACAGTAGAATTTTATTTTTAGACAATTCTCATTTTTAAGAATCTTGAAAACATTCAATATTTACTTCGTGAAGCTTTTTTCATGCTCCTATTCATGATATACTAGGTCAGTATTTTATAAATATGAAGGAGATTTTCATGGCTAAAAAAGGTGCCCTAACAGGTTTACTCCTGTTTGGAATATTTTTTGGTGCGGGGAACTTGATTTTTCCGCCTTCTCTAGGTGCTCTATCTGGAGAACATTTTCTTCCTGCCATCGCAGGTTTTGTCTTTTCAGGCGTTGGTATCGCCGTCTTGACTCTTATTATTGGAACGCTAAATCCTAAAGGATATATCTACGAGATTTCAACAAAGATAGCGCCTTGGTTTGCGACTCTTTACCTCTCAGTTCTTTATTTGTCAATCGGTCCATTCTTTGCTATCCCACGTACAGCTACAACAGCTTACGAAGTAGGGATTAGTCCTCTTTTGTCGGATGCAAATAAAGGTCTTGGTTTGATTGTCTTTACAGTTCTGTATTTTGCAGCAGCCTATTTGATTTCGCTTAATCCATCAAAAATTTTGGACCGTATCGGCCGTATTTTAACTCCAGTCTTTGCGATTTTGATTGTTATCTTGGTTGTTCTGGGAGCTTTCAAATACGGTGGAACCAGTCCTCAAGTTGCTTCAACTGCTTATCAAGCTTCTGCCTTTGGTACAGGTTTCCTAGAAGGTTACAATACCTTGGACGCCCTTGCCTCAGTTGCCTTTAGCGTAATCGCAGTTCAAACCTTGAAACAACTTGGCTTCTCAAGTAAGAAAGAATACATTTCGACTATTTGGGTTGTTGGTATCGTTGTTGCCCTTGCCTTCAGCGCTCTTTACATCGGTTTAGGTTTCCTTGGAAATCATTTCCCAGTACCAGCTGAAGCGATGAAGGGTGGAACACCAGGTGTTTACATCTTGTCACAAGCCACTCAAGAAATCTTTGGCTCAACAGCCCAACTCTTCCTTGCAGCTATGGTTACCGTAACCTGCTTCACAACAACAGTTGGTCTGATTGTGTCAACAGCTGAGTTCTTTAATGAACGTTTCCCACAAATCAGCTACAAGGTTTATGCGACAGCCTTTACTTTGATTGGGTTTGCCATTGCTAATTTAGGTCTTGATGCGATTATTAAGTACTCAATTCCAGTACTGGTTATTTTGTACCCAATCACCATTGCCATCGTTATGATTGTCATTGTCAACAAATTTGTGGCTCTTTCAAAACCAGGTATGCAGTTGACAATTGCTGTTGTTACAGCTATTGCTATTGCAAGCGTACTAGGAAGCTCCTTTAAGGTTGAGTTTCTTGCAAACCTTGTCAATGCTCTTCCTTTTGCTAAGGCATCACTCCCATGGTTAGTACCAGCCATTGTCGGAATCTTGCTCTCATTGGTTCTACCAAACAAGCAAGAAAGTGATGTTTTTGAAATGGAATAATCACTAATACTCTTCGAAAATCAAATTCAAACCGCGTCAACGTCGCCTTGTCGTACTCAAGTACAGCCTGCGGCTAGTTTCCTAGTTTGCTCTTTGATTTTCATT